>CAYMNX010000115.1:0-1790 GCA_964391905.1 uncultured Rhizobiaceae bacterium | reverse complement strand
GTGGTCGCACCCAGGCGACAGGACGCCATCTTTCCCGGGTCAACTCCCTAATGTTACGAATTTAACATGAATATTCAGGCAGGCCCGTCGAGTGGGGCGACAACGGATAAGCGGCGCAACAGCTTCGAATACGAGGATCTGTTGGCCTGCGGACGCGGCGAATTGTTTGGCCCGGGCAACGCGCAACTACCGCTGCCGCCGATGCTGATGTTCGACCGCATCACCGAAATTTCCGAGCAGGGCGGGGCGCATGGCAAGGGGCTCATCCGGGCCGAACTCGACGTGAAGCCCGATCTCTGGTTCTTCCTCTGCCATTTCAAAGGCGACCCCGTGATGCCGGGATGCCTGGGTCTCGATGCCCTCTGGCAACTGGTTGGCTTCTTCCTGGGCTGGCTGGGCGCGCCGGGCCGCGGCCGCGCACTCGGCCTCGGCGAACTGAAATTCTCCGGCCAGGTGCTGCCGACGGTGAAGAAGGTCATTTACGGCATCGACTTCAAGCGCGTCATGCGCTCGAAACTCGTCTTGGGTATCGCCGATGGCTGGCTGTCGGCGGATGGCAACGTCATCTATCAGGCGTCGGACCTCAAGGTGGGCTTGTTCAGGCAGGACGAGGCCATGCAGCCGAGCGGCGCGTAACAACGCTTGCGCAATTGCCTTGGCCGGCCAAGTTATGGCCCAATCACCAATAATCCACGCTGACAAAAGGATAGTACGGCGATGCGGCGGGTCGTAGTCACCGGGATGGGCATTGTTTCATCCATCGGAAACAATACGCAGGAGGTGCTGGCGAGCCTGCGCGAGGCCAAGTCCGGCATCAGCCGCGCCGAGGAGTACGCCAAGCTCGGCTTCCGCTGCCAGGTACAGGGCGCGCCCACGCTCAATCCGGCAGACTCGGTCGATCGCCGCGCCATGCGCTTCCTCGGCGGCGGCGCCGCCTGGAACCACGTCGCCATGGAGCAGGCGATCCGCGATTCCGGCGTTGAGGAAAAGGACATCTCCAACGAGCGCACCGGCATCGTCATGGGTTCGGGCGGGCCATCGGCGCGCGCCATCGTCGAATCCGCAGACATTACGCGCGAGAAGGGGCCGAAGCGTGTCGGTCCGTTTGCCGTGCCAAAGGCAATGTCGTCGACCGCGTCGGCGACGCTCGCCACCTGGTTCAAGATCAAGGGCGTCAACTATTCGATCTCCTCGGCCTGCGCGACGTCCAATCACTGCATCGGCAACGCCGCCGAGCTCATCCAGTGGGGCAAGCAGGACATGATCTTCGCCGGCGGCTGCGAGGAATTGCACTGGACGCTGTCGAACCTGTTCGACGCCATGGGGGCGATGTCGACCAAGTACAACGACACGCCGCAGACCGCTTCGCGCGCCTACGACCGCGACCGCGACGGCTTCGTCATCGCCGGCGGCGCCGGCGTGCTGGTGCTCGAGGAGCTCGAGCATGCGAAAGCCCGCGGTGCCAAGATTTATGCCGAAGTGGCGGGCTACGGCGCGACCTCCGACGGCTACGACATGGTGGCGCCGTCGGGCGAGGGCGCGGCGCGTTGCATGCAAATGGCGCTGGAGACCTGCAAAGCGCCGATCGACTACATCAATCCGCACGCCACCGCGACGCCGGTCGGCGACGCCAAGGAGATCGAGGCGATCCGCGCCGTGTTCGGCGACAAGTGCCCGCCGATCGCGGCGACCAAGTCGCTCACCGGCCACTCGCTCGGCGCCGCCGGCGTGCAGGAGGCGATCTACTCGCTCTTGATGATGAACAGCGGCTTCATCTGCGAGAGCGCCAA
>CAYMNX010000114.1:0-7966 GCA_964391905.1 uncultured Rhizobiaceae bacterium | reverse complement strand
AATCGCTGGTTGCAGGACCGAAAGGACATGAAGGACGGATGGTTCGCCGGCATGGGCCCGTCATTCGGTTTGCACGACAATTGGGCGACGGAAGCGATGGGGCCGATTTATGATCGCTCGAAAGAGCATCTCGGCCACGGGGACAAGGCGATTATCGGCGCGCGCCGCACTGTGCTCGCAGCGATCGAAACCATGGCCGCGGGGAATGAGCCGCCGTTTCGATTTCATGATGCGCAGGCGCTAAAGCAGAAGCTGACCGAGATTGTGGTGGCATCGCTGATCTCGCCGGACAAGGACAATTATCGGGAAGTCTTTTATCAGGAGCATCTCGCCGCGACCAAAGCGGCTGCCGCGGAGTAGGGGTGACGGAAGCGTTTTTACACGACTGCCGCCCGATAATTGTTGTTTCGCATGAACCTCCGTAAGTTGGGCCGAACCCAAATCGACGTGTCGCCGTTGGGGTTCGGCTGCGGCCCGACCGCCGGATTGATGATTTCCGGCACAGCGCGAGACCGTCGCGACGCGATCGCGCGGGCGCTGGAGCTCGGCATCAACTATTTCGATACGGCGCCGATCTACGGCAATACGGTTTCCGAAAGCAATCTTGGTGAGGCTTTGGCCGACCTCGGCGCCAAGCCGATCATTGCGACCAAGGTTGCGCTCGCCGAGAGCGATACGAGCGACATTTACGGCGCCGTGATTCGCTCCGTCGAAGCCAGCCTCGAGCGGCTGCGCGTGGCGCGCCTGCCTTTGGTGCAGCTCCACAATCGCGTCGGCGCGCAGCGAGCGCCAAAATCCGATATCGGGGTCGGTGCGCAACTCACGGTCGACGACGTGCTGGCGTGCGAGGGTGTCGTCGCGGCGCTACGTAACCTGCGCTCCAGAGGTCTGGTCGAATTTTTCGGGTGCTGTGCGTTCGGCGGCGAGCCGGAAGCGCTCCGCGTCCTGGTCGACAGCGGCGAATTCGACACCATGCTGGTGCATTACAGCGTGCTCAATACATCCGCCTTGAGCAAGACCCAGCCGGGGACACGCATCAGAGACTACGGCCAGGTGGCGGCGCGCGCGGCGGCCGCGGATATGGGCACGATCGCGCTGCGTGTGCTCGAAGGGGGCATGCTGAGCGGCGCCGGCGGGCATCACCCTCTTGCTGCACGGGTCGGTGCGCCCGACGGCGCAACCGCGGCGCGTGCTCGCGCGGCGTGTGACTTCTGGAAGCGCGCAGCGCTCGAGCCGGTGGAAGCGGCCCTGCGTTTCGTCCTTTCCAACCCGGAAATCGCGACGATGCTCGTCGGATTTTCCGATATCACGCAGATCGAAGACGCGGTGCGCTATTGCGAGCGTGGGTCGCTTCCGCCACCCATCATCGCGACGATCGAAGAATGGCGCGCACGGGATTTTGTCGGTTGATGAGCAGGGCGACGCGAGCGGGCAAGAATGCAAGAGCTTTTCCACCAAATCGCCACGGGCATTTCGACCGGCGGCATCTACGCCAGTCTCGCGCTGGCGCTCGTTATGATCTATCGCTCGACCGGCCATGTGAACTTCGCGCAAGGCGAGATGGCGATGCTCTCGACCTTCATCGCCTGGACCTTGCTTGACCACGAAGTCCCTTACTGGGCCGCGTTCTTCGTCACCGTCGGCTTGTCGTTTCTCGGCGGCGCGTTGGTCGAAAGGGTATTGATCCGCCCGCTGGCGAGGAGCCGCGAGATGCTGCTCGTCACCGTGTTTTTAGGCCTTTTTATGATCTGCAATTCCGTCGCGGGCTGGGTCTGGGGCTATGACACGCGCGCGTTTCCCTCTCCGTTCGAGCAACTGACCTTTCTCAACAACGGATATGAATCGGCTCACGACCTCGGCGCGATGGTCGTGACGATCGCGTTGATGATCGCGCTTTTCGTTTTCTTCCAATACACCCGCGTCGGATTGGCGATGCGCGCGACCAGCGAGAACCCGGCATCGAGCCGGCTCGTCGGTATCCGAGTCGATCGGATGCTGGGGCTCGGCTGGGGACTGGCGGCGTCCATCGGCGCGATCGCCGGCATGATGGTGGCACCCACGGTTTTTCTCGAACCGAATATGATGGGAAGCATCCTGGTCTATGGCTTTGCCGGCGCGTTGCTCGGCGGCATCGACAACCCCTGGGGCGCCGTGGCCGGCGGCTACATCGTTGCCATCCTCGAGAACATCCTCGGCGTTTATGTCATCGGCAATGAAATGCGGATGAGCGTGGCTCTGGTCTTGATTGTCGGCGTGCTCGTCGTCAAACCCGAGGGCCTCTTCGGCAAGCGCACGGTCGTCCGGGTTTAGAGGCGATGGCCACGCTCATCACATCACCGAGAAATGACCGCCCGGCTTTCGCCGGAAGGCTGCCATTTTATCTCGTTCTCGCCGCACTGCTCGCCGCGGCTCTGCTCGCGCCTGCCGTGATGAGCGGCTATCACATTTATCAGATCACCACGGTGATCGTTTATTCGATAGCGCTCCTCGGCCTCAACATCCTTACCGGGTATAACGGCCAGATCTCGATCGGCCACAGCGCGTTTTACGCGCTTGGCGCTTACACGGTCGCGATTCTCACCGTCCGATTTGCCGTGCCCTATTGGCTGGCCGTGCCGGCAGCGGGCGCGATCAGCCTTCTCGGTGGCTTTCTTTTCGGCTTGCCGGCGCTGCGGCTCGGCGGCGCCTATCTCGCCCTCGCCACCTTCGCGCTCGGGATCGCGACGCCGCAACTGCTCAAATACAAGCTCATCGAAACCTGGACGGGTGGAACACTTGGCTTGTCGCTCAAGAAGCCGGGCGTGCCGTTCGATCTGCCGATCTCCAGCGACCAGTATCTCTATTTTCTATGTCTCGGCGTTGCCGTGGTCATGTTTGTCCTCGGACGCAATCTGGTGCGGGACCGCGTGGGCCGGGCCATGATCGCGGTGCGCGACCAAGCGATCGCGGCCACGACGATGGGAATCGACACGGCGATGCTCAAGACCAAGACCTTCGGCGTCAGCGCCTGCTTCACGGGTGTCGCCGGCGCGCTCAGCGCCATCATCACCCAGTATGTCGCTCCGGACAGTTTCACGTTTCTCCTGGCGATCAGCTTCATGGTGGGCATCGTTGTCGGCGGTCCCGGCACGATTTCAGGAGCCATATACGGCGCTTTATTCATCGGCTTCGTACCCGATGCCGCAAGTCAGCTGTCCAAAGCGGCGCCGTGGGCAATTTACGGCTGTTGCCTCATCGCTTGCGTCTTTCTCATGCCCGACGGAATCCATGGCGTGATCAAGCTTGTCTGCCGGCGTGTCTTTGCCTTCGCCGCGCCGCGCGGGCAACGCGAACCAAAATTGTGGGCGTCGGAAAATGTGGGAAACGAAATCGATCCGAAGCGCAACAACAAATAAAGCCGATGCTGCAGCGCTTTTGTTAGCCGTCCGCGCTGTGATGGCGTAAATTGAAACGCATCTCGGAGCGCGTTTGCGGCGCTCGCACATTGAGAAGTAAGGGAGGTAGTATGATTAAAAGCGCCGATCGGATTCTCGTCACGCATGCCGGCACATTGCCGCGGCCGGCGGAGGTGACCAAGGCACTCTATGCGCGCGCGGCCGGCGCACCGGTCGACGAAGCCGCGTTGGCGCGCAGCGTCCGCGAGGTCGTCTCCGACGTCGTGCGCAAGCAAGCGGCGTATGGCATCGATAGCGTCAATGACGGCGAGATCAGCAAGGCCAATTTCACTTTCTATATTCGTGATCGTCTGGGCGGCATCACGATCCGTGAAGTCGATCCCGCCAAGGCGCCGCCGCGCCTCAACATCAGCGGACGCGACGAGAAGGAGTTGCCCGATTACTTCGCAGCGGGGCTCGGCACTTTTGCGGATTCCAAGCCGAATCAACGCATCTTTTGCACCGGGGCGCTTAATTATATCGGCCAGGCGGCGCTGAAGGCCGATCTCGAGAATTTTCGCGCGGCCTTGGGCGGCGTCAATGTCGCCGAAGCGTTTTTGCCGTCGATCACGCCGGGAACCATCGAGCACTGGCTCCTCAACGAGCATTATGCCGACCAGGAAGCCTTTCTCTTTGGCATCGCCGAGGCGTTGCGGCCCGAATACGAGGCGATCGTCGAGGCCGGCTTCCTGTTGCAGATCGACGATCCCGATCTGCCCGACGGCTGGCAAATGTTTCCCGAGATGACGGTCGCTCAATATCGGGATTATGCCGCGCTTCGGGTGGCGGCGCTCAACCACGCGCTCCGCAACATTCCGCGCGAGAAGATCCGGCTTCATGTCTGCTGGGGCAGCGCGCATGGCCCGCATGTCCAGGACATTCCCTTGCGCGACATCATCGATGTCATTCTCTCGGTGCGCGCGAGCTCCTATTCGATCGAAGCTTCGAACCCGCGGCACGAGCATGAATGGACGGTCTTCGAAACCGTGAAATGGCCTCAAGATGCGGTGCTGATCCCCGGCGTCATCGGCCATTGCACCGATGTCGTCGAGCATCCCGACCTGATTGCGCAGCGTCTCGTGCGCTATGCAAAGCTCGTTGGCCGCGAGAACGTCATGGCTGGCTCGGATTGCGGCGTCGGCTCGCGTGTCGGTCATGGCTCGATTTGCTGGGCGAAGTTCAAGGCCATGGCGGAAGGGGCAAGGCGGGCGACCAAAGAGCTTTGGGGCCGCAACTAGGCGACGGTGTGAAGGAACGGGGGACGACAATGCGAAAAAAAAGGCTGCGGCAGATAGCGGGCATCGCTCTGTTGGCCACGGCGTCGGGCATCGGGTCGGCGGCGGCCGAAAAGAAATACGATCCCGGCGCCAGCGATACGGAGATCAAGATCGGCGGGTCAGGGCCCTTCAGCGGCCCAGCCTCCGTCGCCGGTCAGCTCGTCAAATCGGTCGCGGCCTATTTCGCGATGGTGAACGCGAAGGGTGGGATCAATGGACGCAAAATCACCTATATCGCCGAGGACGACAATTACGCGCCGCCCAAAGCGATCGAGGTGACGCGCAAGCTTGTCGAGCAGCAGCAGGTTCTGCTCATGGCGGGTTCGATCGGGACGCCGACCCAGCTGGCAATCCAACCCTATCTCAACGACCGAAAGATTCCGCAATTGTTCATCGCCACGGGCAATTCCGCGTTCTACGACGCGAAAGCTCATCCGTGGACGATCGGAAATTCGGTGACGACCGCGACCGAGGGGCTGCTGATCGGCAAGCATGTGGCCGAGACGATGAGCGGGGAAAAAGTCGCGATCCTTTATCAGAACGACGATCTCGGGAAGGAATATCTGAGTGGCGTGAAGCAGGGCATCGGCGACAAGGCGCAGATCGTCAGCGTCGTTTCTTACGAGATCAGCGATCCGACCGTCGACTCGCAAATCGCGACCTTGCAGAGCTCGGGCGCGACGGTGTTCGTGTCGCTATCAACGCCGAAGGCGACCTCTCAGGCGATCCGCCGCGCCTATGACACGGGGTGGAAGCCGAAGATGATCATTCCTTCGATCGTCGCCCAGATCCAAGGAACGCTCGCCCCCGCTGGTTTGGACAAGGCGATCGGCGTGATGACGCCTACCTTCATCAAGGACGCGCAGGATCCGCGCTGGGCCAATGATCCGGATACGATCGCGTTTCTCGATTGGATGAAAACCTATGACACGCAAGTAACCGACACCGCGCTTGCGATCGCGGGCTATGACAGCGCCTATACGCTGGCCGAGGTTCTGAAACAAAGCGGCGACATGCTGACTCGCGCAAACATCATGGAGCAGGCGACGCATCTTTCGAAGATTCGTCCGCCGATGATGCTGCCGGGCATTTCCATCAACACGACGCCGACGGATTATCGCGTCATTCATCAAATGCAATTCCAGAAGTTCAACGGCAAGAACTGGGAGCTCTACGGCTCGATCGTCTCGGAGCAGTAACGACGAAGCGCCGCAAGCGCCCCAGCAAGCAAATCGGGCCGGCCTCATCAGGCCGGCCCGCGCTTGGAGCAATGAGGGACTCGCGTAAGGGAGAGACCTATCCCCGCTTCAGCTCCTGCTCGAGCTTGTCGAGGGTCCGCATCGACGGGAGGACATCCTTGACGCTCGATTTGGGCTCGCGCTTTTCCTTGATCGCGGCGAAGAATTCACGATCCTCGAGCTCGATGCCGTTCATCGAGACATCGACCTTCGAGAGATCGATGACCTGGTCCTTGCCGTCCGAGAGATCGTCGTAATAGGCCTTGTAGGTGCCGTTGTCGCAGATGTAGCGGAAGAACGAGCCCTGCGGCCCATTGTTGTTGAAGGAGAGCGACAGGGTCAGGATCGCGCCCGACGGCACCTTCAGCTGGATGCTCATATCCATCGCGATCTTCAATTCCGGGTGCATGGGACCTTGAATCGCGTGAGCGATCGAAGGCTGCTCGCCGGTTTGGAAGCTGAACAGATCGACGGTATGGCAGGCATGGTGCCAGAGGAGATGGTCGGTCCAGGTCCGCGGCTGGCCCGCCGCGTTCATGTTGGTGCGACGGAAGAAATAGGTCTGCACATCCATCTGCTGGATCTTGAGCTCGCCTTTCTTGATGCGGTTATGGACCCATTGATGGCTGGGGTTGAAGCGCCGCACATGGCCGGCCATGGCGATAACGCCGGTTTGCTGGGCGACTTTCTGGATCTCTTCGGAATCGGCGAGCGTATCGGCGATCGGAATCTCGATCAGCACATGCTTGCCCGCGCGCATCGTCTGGATCGCCTGCTGCGCGTGGATCTGGGTCGGGCTTGCGAGGATCATCGCTTCGAGACCCGGCTGCTTCAGGCTTTCGCCGATATCGGTGGTCCAATGCGGGATCTTCCACTTCTTCGCCACCTCTTCGGTGCCGGCGGGCCGGCCGCCGGCCAGGGTGATCACCTCGATGCCGGGGATGTTCTGGATCGCTTCCAGATGCTTGATGCCGAACGCACCTTGTCCTGCGAGACCGACCTTCATGTTTCTATCCTCTAGCGCTTGTTTTCGAGAATCAAATGCCCGACCGCGGTGTTGGATGCGGGCACGTGATAAAAACGGTGGACCTCTTTCACATCGTCATCGAGCGCGCCGCGCGCGATGAGCCACATCACGAGCTCGATCCCTTCCGAGCCCGCCTCGCGCATGTATTCGACATGCGGGATCTTGACCAGCGACTGCGGGTCCTTGGCGAAACGGTCGAGGAAGCTGTTGTCGAACTCCGAATTGATGAAGCCGGCGCGCGGGCCCTGCAGCTGATGCGACATGCCGCCGGTGCCGAAGATGACGACGCGCAGATCGCGATCGAAGCTCTCGATCGCCTTGCGGATCGCCTTTCCCAGCATGAAGCAGCGATGGCCCGTGGGCGGCGGGTATTGAATCACATTGACGCAGAGCGGGATGACCTTGAACGGCCATTCGTCGACCTTGCCGCACATCAAGGAGAGCGGCACCGTCAGCCCGTGATCGACCTCCATCTTGTTGACGATGGTCATGTCGAACTCGTCGAGGATGGTCGATTGCGCGATATGCCAGGCGAGATCGGGATGGCCTTTCACCACCGGCACCGGCCGCGGCCCCCAGCCTTCATCGGCGATCGGAAAGGATTCGGCGCAGCCCAAGGCAAAGGTCGGGATGATCTCGAGCGAGAAGGCCGAGGCATGGTCGTTGTAGACGAGGAAGACGACGTCGGGCTTCACCTCCTTCAGCCATTGCTTCGAGAACTCGTAGCCGCTGAAGACCTTCTGCCAGTAAGGCTCGCCGGTCTTGCCGTTGTCGAACGCCGCGCCGATCGCCGGCACATGCGAGGTGGTGACGCCTGCGATGAGTTTAGCCACGGTTCTTCCATTCCGATTTGCTGCGATTGCCCTTGGGCGACCGTCCGCCCGCGATCATCATCGCCGCATATTGCTCCTGCGTCGATCCGGTCATCAGCGCGGCGAGATTCTGGAACGAGAGCCCATCGGTCGCGCCGAGCTTCGAGGTGTAATAGAT
>CAYMNX010000113.1:0-4283 GCA_964391905.1 uncultured Rhizobiaceae bacterium | reverse complement strand
CAGCCGCTATTCCTTCGGCTATCCCGCTTGCCCCAACTTGGCCGATCAGCGCCAGCTCTTGGCGCTTTTGCGCGCCGAGGAGATCGGTGTCGCCTTGAGCGACGAGGATCAGCTCGATCCCGAGCAATCGACCTCGGCGATCGTCATCACCCACCCGCAAGCGAAGTATTTTTCGGTTTAAGGTATCGTCGTTAGGCAATGTCGCCGAAACTACTCGCCCCCTACGTGCTCCCATGCGCGTGTCGCACCTGTAGCGATGTAGCCGTCTCCGGCGCCTATACCTTCGCGTATTTTGCCACAGGTGTTGACTAATAATGAGCGCTTCCGAAGGGTGTCGGTCCCTCGTCTCGCACCCGATACCAAAGTTTGACGACGAAGATCGGCACCCCCAAAATTTTGCGGATCCAAATGCTGAAGCGACGATCCCAAGTGCGGATCCATGGATCGCCCCATTTCTCCAATTGGCAGCAAATCGGGTTGGCCTCGTAGAAATCCTCGATCGAAGCGTATCTCCTCCCGCCATGCGAAATGTATGATTGATGTGGATTTTCTATCTCGTAACGAACGACCGCGTCGATCAATCCTTGGTCGCCCAGATAGCGTCCTTCGCTGTAACAAAAATCGGTGAAATTCAGGTACTCAGCGACAATGATCGCGAGAGTGAGAATAATGAAGACACCGATGACGATCCTTTTCTCCAATCGACTATGTTCTCCCGTCATCACTCCGCAAGGCCCATCAGCTTGAATATGTACACAAACCAAGCGGCAGTGGGTGCTGCAAGAGCGCGGAATCGATTTCATTCGCTTGGCGTCTGACCTGTTCGATGGCCGCCCGATTTTGACGGTTCCATCGCCGCGAGAAGCTGAGGAGCGGTTCCTGACCGTTGGATTAATCGAAGGACGAATGTTTGCGGTGGTCTGGACGTGGCGCGGCAGCGCCATACGGATTATTACCGCGAGGAGAGCGAGAGATGAGGAAGAAAAGCAGTACCGCGCGTTATTCGGCTAAGAGTCTCAAGGCAAAGATCGCCCGCGGCGAAGATCGCACGGATTGGGCCAAAGTCGATGCGACGACGAAAAAGCAATTGGCGGCGAGCATTGTAGCCGATCCGGATGATGTGCATGACGAGCCGGATTGGACCCGGGCGGTCGTCGGACTTCCACCACGAAAGGAAGACATTCACATACGCATCGATGCCGATGTGCTGGCTTGGTTCAAGAAAACCGGCCGTGGGTATCAGACCCGGATTAACAACGTGCTGCGGGCCTTTGTCGAAAGCCGCAAGCTGCATCCCTGAACAAGTCGCCGGGCGGTGATGGTGGCCGAGTTCACTGCGTCACGTCCGCATCCATTTCGAAACCGCCTCGATCCACTTAAGCAGCATCCTGCTCGCTCTTGGGATCGAGACCTGCGACTTGCCGCATCATGCGCACCCGCACGGCGCGAGAACGCGCATCGGCGACGACAAGACGCAATTCGCGCAGACCGCGCGCCTGTCGTCGTTCGCGCGTTGCCTCCATTCGCTCGGTTGGCGCTGTCATGTCGCCCTCATCATCCTTAACAAGTTGCGAAAGCGGCGGCAGAGCGCGTGGCGACACCTCTGCTGAGGCTTGATCCGCTATGCAATGCGCCTATATAGGTTGTACGCAATATACGTGGAGGGCCGGCAGGAGCGCTTTCCTAAAATTAAAAATTACCAAACGAAGCCAATTTATCTATATATTTCAATGGATCACGTTTTGGCTTAGCGCCGGATCCCGATCTTGCGGCCGAGTTGCGGCGGAACGGGAAGCGTTCGATCCGTCTCGAGCCGCGCTGCGATCCGGGCGAAGACCTCATCCGACATCGGGATCGAGCGCGGGCCGGCAAGGTCGACATGGAGCGCCATGACCTCGATCGTCGCCGCGGTCTCGCCGCTCTTGCTTTTGATCATGTGGTGGAAGAGGTGCAGCCGCTTGCGGTCGGCATCGATCAGGCGGCTCTCGACGGCGAAGGCGTCGCCCGCCTTGAGTTCGCGTTCATAGGTGACATGCGCCTCGAGCGCGAAGAGCGAGCGATTGGTCGCGCGCCGATAGGCCTCGCCGATGCCGAGCTGGTCGAACAAATGGTCGGTCGCATGATCGAAAGCCAGAACGTAGTAGGCGACGTTCATGTGGCCGTTATAGTCGATCCAGTCGGCTCGAACCTCGGCATGGTAAAGCGCGTCCGGCGGCATCGCGATAACTCCGGTTAAGATATTCATCATAGCGCGCCGCCAAACCCCCGGGAATCCACGGGCAAATGCGGCGAATTCGTTAAAAATCGTGCGCGCTTTCGATGTCGCTTTACCGAAGGTTTAAGCAATCAACGGTAGAACGATTGACCCGGGCATCGATCTGTCCGTTTTGCCATGATCGCCCGGAATGGAAGTGGTGAGGCACGGGGTCCATGAAAGCTGCTGTTAGCGAGAGTCAGGCGAAAGCCCTGGCGGAAGCGGCATTGAATGCAATGGCGACGCATAACGTGGCGCCGACGCCGCAGAATTATGCGCTTTGGTATGCTTATGTCGCGAAGACCAAGCCCGATCTCGAGCGCGGCATCGATACCGTCATCGCGCAGCGCAAGCCTTTCACGGAAGAGCTCAGCGCGGAGCTGACCAAACGCTATCTCGCCGATAGCGACATCCCGATCGACATGCTCGAGACCGGCGGTCGCCTCCAATCGGTCATCGAGCAGGTCCGCCGCTTTCTCGACGATCAGGCCGGCGATATCGGAAATTTCGGTCAAACTCTCGATACCTTCTCCTCCGCGATCGGCAGAAACCAGCCGCCCGCGGCCCATCAGATGCGCGTGCTCATCGCGGATCTCATCACCGAGACGCAGGTCATGGCCGAGCGCAATCAGACGCTCGAGACGCGGCTTGGCAAGATCGCCGGCGAGGTCAACGAGCTGCGCACCAATCTCGAAGCGGTGCAGCGCGAGGCGCTCACCGACGCCCTCACCGGCATTCCCAATCGCAAATTCTTCGATGGCCGACTCAAGGAAGCGGTGCGCGAGGCGGTGCGCAACAAGGAGCCGATGAGCCTTTTGCTCTGCGACATCGATCACTTCAAGCGCTTCAACGATACCTACGGTCACCAGATCGGCGATCAGGTGCTGAAGCTCGTCGCGCGCACCCTCTCCGAATGCGTCAAGGGCCGCGACACGCCGGCGCGCATCGGCGGCGAGGAGTTCTCGATCATCCTGCCGCGCACCAACCTGGAGCAGGCCGTCATCGTCGCCAACCAGATCCGCAGCGCGATCGTCCGCCGCAAGATCATCGACAAGATGACGCAGGATAATTACGGGGATCTGACCCTGTCCTTCGGTGCCGCGGAATACCGGCCCGAAGAGCCGATCAGCGAGATCATTCGCCGCGCCGATGCCGCGCTCTATCATGCAAAGCGCGCCGGCCGCAATCGTGTCTCGACCGAGCGGGACGTCGTCGATCCCGTCGCGAAAGCGTCCTGAGCGCCGCTAGTCCGCGGTCGCGACTTGTCCGCCGGGGAACCACGGGACCCAGCCGGTCCAAGCCAGCCAACACATCGCCAAAGCGACCGAGATCAGCGTGAAGGGCACGGCCGCGCGCGCATAGTCGGAGAAGCTGAGGCGCACGCCGAGCGCCTCGGCGCGTTCCAGGGCGATGACGCTTGCGAGCGAGCCCACCAGCGTCAGATTGGATGCGAGAGACGACAACACCGCGAGCGCATAGAGCGGCCCGTGCGGCGGGTTGGGCCAGATCTGTAAGAGCAGGATGATCCACGGCGTATTGCCGATCGTGTTGCTCATGAGGAGGGTGAGCGGCGTCAGAACCAGCAGATTGTCCGGTGCCATCCCGTGGTCCTGAAACCACGACATCACCGACCAGGGAATGCCGGTATCGGCAAGCGCGCCCGTGATCGAAAAGAGGCAGACGAACAACAGCAACAGCGACCAGTCCACCGCGGCAATCATGATGCGATTGGTGAAGCGCCGATTGGTCAAAAGCGCGGCGGCAATGAGCAGGCCACCGATTTCGCGCGGCAGCGGCGTGGCGAAAAGCAAAAGCAGCACGGTCATCCCGGCCAGGCCTTTGACGGTCTGGTGCCGGTCGTGCGGATGGCGCGGCACTTCGGGAACGCCGCCCGCCGGAATCGGCGCTTCCATATGGCGGCGCCATAGAAACCAGGTCACGGCGAAAACCGCGGCAAGGCCCAAGAGCGCCGGCACCACTCCCGCGAGGAGGTAGAGGTGAAAGCTCAACTCGCCGAGCTGGCCGATGA
>CAYMNX010000112.1:0-8698 GCA_964391905.1 uncultured Rhizobiaceae bacterium | reverse complement strand
GGCATCACCGCCGCCGCGCCCGCATCGGCAAGCTTGCGGCAGCTTACCGGATCGTCGTTGCAATAGGGCAGCACGGTGAAGCCGTCTTTCACCAATTCCTCGGTCGCGCGCAGCAATTGCTCGACATCGGGATAAAGCGTCTCGCGGTCGCCGATCAGCTCGAGCTTCACCCAATTGGTCTCGAGCGCCTCGCGCCCGAGCTGCGCGGTCAGAACCGCGTCCTTGACAGTGGCGCAGCCCGCGGTGTTGGGAAGGAGCGTGTAATCGTCGAGCAGGTCGACCAGGCTTTCGGCATAGGGCTCGAGGCTGATGCGCCGCAACGCGACCGTGACCAGCGCGGGCTCGGCCGCCTTCAGCGAATCGAGCAGCACTTGCTGATTGGGATAGCCGCCGCTTCCCATCAGCAGCCGCGAGGCGAAAGCGCGGCCCGCGATGACGAGCGCGCCGCTCTTGGCGTCTTGATGCGTATCGGGCGCCATGCTCACCCGCCGCCGAAGGGCTTGACGATCTCGACGCGATCGCCCGCGCCGATCGACGCCCGATCCCAGGCGCTTTGCGGCACCACCGCGCCGTTCACCGCCACCGCGACGCCTTTCGCGCGCTTGATGCCGCGCTGCGCGAGAAGCTCCGCGACCGTCGCGACCTCGACCTGCTCTTCCTTGCCGTTGACGTGGATGCGCGCGCTCATGCCGTCTCCTTGGCTGCCGCGGTCTCGGGCTTGGCGAAGCGCGCGATCGTGAAAGGACGGATCACCTCGGCGACCTCGCCGGAAAGGATGGACTGGGCAACGGCATTCGCTGTGACGGGGGTAAGGAGAATGCCGTTGCGATGATGCCCCGTCGCGTAAAAGAGCCCGTCGATCGCCGCGCCGGGAAAATCAGCCGGTCCCAAGAGCGGCGCGTCGTCGCGCGAGCCCGGCCGGAACCCGACCCACATCTCGTCGATCGCCAATTCCTCGACACCGGGCAACGCGCGCCACGCGCCCTCGAGCAGGCTGAAAACGCCGCCGGCGGTGAGGCTCGCATCAAAGCCGCGCTCCTCGCTCGTCGCGCCGACGATCAGGCGGCCGTCGCACCGCGGCACGAGATAGACGCGCGGTGTCCAGACCACATGACGCAGCAGCGGCGCCGCCGGATCCATCCGCAGCGACAGCATCTGGCCCTTGATCGGTCGCACCGGCGGCCGTGCCAAAGGCGGCAGCCCGGCGATCTCGCCCGACCACGCGCCGGCGGCAAGGACGACGACATCGGCCGCGACATGCGCCTCGCCGAGGCGTAGTCCGGTGATCCTGCCGCTCTGCGTTTCGATCGCGGTTACGGCGGCATGCTCATGGAGCGCGCCGCCAGCGGCGAGAAATGCCGCCCGCAAGGCGCGCACGAGCTTGCGGTTCTCGACCTGATGATCGCCGGCGCAATAGACGGCGGCGGCGAGATTGGGATGGAGGAAAGGCTCGCGCTGGCGCGCGGCCCCGCCGCTCAACCATTCGAGATCGATGCCGTGCGCGCGCTGAAAATCGTAGGTGTAGCGCAGCTGCGCCGCGTCGTCGCGATTGAGCGCGACCATCATCGTGCCTTCCGTGCGCAGCTCGACGCTCTGGCCGCTTGCCGCTTCGAGCTCGGCGGCAAAGGCGGGCCACGCCAACTGGCTCGCACGGTTGAGCGTGTGCAGCGCGAGCTCGCCAGGCTCGGTCTCGACGCCCGCGGCGAGCATGCCGGCGGCCGCCCAGGAAGCGCCCTTCCCCGCCTCGCCGCGCTCGAACACGGCGACGCGGCGGCCCGCCTGCGCCAGCCGCCAACCGATGCCCAGCCCGATCACGCCGCCGCCGATGACGGCAATCTCCGAATGTGTGCTGATGTCTTGGCGGTCCATGGGCTCCCTTCGCTGGCATTACCCAGACAGGTTCCGTGGGTCTGATCTCAGCCGGCCAGCTCGCCGGCACCCCAGCCTTCAACCCGAATTCAAGCGCCTCGATACCGCCCTGGCAAGGGCTTTGTTTGACGCTTGCGCGGCCGCACCGATGCCGCAAGATCAGGTCATGGCAAAGCTTTTTCGCTGGCGGCCCGCGCATCTGCCGCGCCGCGACGTGATCGCGGGCCGGCGCGTGCGGCTCGAGCCGCTCGACCCCAAGGTGCACACGCCGGCCCTCTTCGCCGCAACCCACGGGCCCGGCCACGATCCGCGCCTCTGGGACTATATGTTCGTCGGCCCGTTCGCATCGGCGAAGGATTTCGCCCAGTGGCTCGATGCCTGCGCGCACTCCGAGGATCCGCTGTTCTTCGCGATCGTCGATCGAAAAAACGGCGCCGCCGGGCTTGCGAGCTATATGCGCATGAGCCCCGGCCATGGGGTGATCGAGATCGGAAACATCTTCTTTGCGGCAAACCTGCAGCGCCGCCGCGAAGCGACCGAGGCGATCTTTCTGCTCCTGCGTCACGCCTTCGATCGGCTGGGGTATCGCCGCGTCGAATGGAAATGCGATTCGCGCAATCGCCGCTCGCGCAGCGCCGCGTTGCGCTTCGGCTTTCGCTTCGAAGGCTTGTTTCGCCAGCACATGGTCGTCAAGGGCGAGAGTCGCGACACCGCTTGGTTCGCGATGACCGATCGCGACTGGCCGCCGATCCGCCGCGCCTATCGCCACTGGCTGCGCCCGCAGAATTTCGATCGCGCGGGCCAGCAACGGAGCCGGCTCAGAGCGCGGCAG
The DNA here is from genome assembly GCA_964391905.1 of uncultured Rhizobiaceae bacterium. GTDB lineage: Bacteria > Pseudomonadota > Alphaproteobacteria > ATCC43930 > CGMCC-115725 > CAIKMD01. The sequence goes on along the minus strand of CAYMNX010000112.1, from coordinate 5,997 downwards.
CGAGAATATTCACCGCAACAGCAAGCACACCGGCATTGAAGAAGAAGGCGAGCACGCCATGCGCCAAGGTGAGGTGCCGCATCTGGCGCGTGGTCACCTGCACATCGGAGACCTGGCAGGTCATACCGACGACGAAAGAGAAATAGACGAAATCCCAGAAGTCGGGATGCTCGATCCCGGGAAAGGCGAGACCGCCGCGGCGATGGCCTTTGGGCAACGGATCGCCATAGAAGAAATGCGCATAGCGGATCGCGAAAGCGGTGTGAACGAAAACCCAGGAGATGACGAGGGTGAGAGCCGCCACGATAATGCGCGCCGCGAGCGGCGGGCCGGTCGGGTCGGTTTCTTTCTGCAGGACGAAGCCCAGAGAGGCGAGGCTCGCCACGGCGGCGATGACGATCACCACAAGAATGACCCAGGCCTTCGTGTCCTCCCGAGCGGCGCCGCGCCGCAACCGCTCCGGCGTCGCGTCACCGATGGCCATGAGGGACAGCAAGAGAAAGAGCGCGGCGCCGACATCCCAGGCAATCGCGCCGCGGAGCGGCGTATGCAGGCTTCGCGGCAGAACGAGAAAGGCCAAGGCACCGCCGGCCGCCGAGAAGACGAGGCGGGGGCCGGCCCACATGTCGCGGAAATAGCGCCGCATGCCGCCACCGTAACAACCCCGCCGCGGCTTGGCAGCAGTCTTCATGGGAGGCTGCTAGTGAATTGATAAGATTAGTTTTTTCTTGAGAAATCGGGACTAGCCTGGAACTCTCGTAACATCGTCCACGTTGTTCGAAACAACAGAGCGAGGTTGCATAGAATGTTGCGCCGCCAATTGGAAGGCTATCGCCTGACCACCGCCGAGATTCTCTATCACCTGCCCGACCACCCGCATCTGGTCCAAAGCTTCATCTGGCAGGAATTGGATATCGCGCCGCAATTTCCGGTGCTCCGCCGCTTCCTCGCTTTTTGGGAACGGAACATCGAAGGCAAGCTTCATTCGGTGAAGGTCGCGCAGGCACCGCTGGTGGCGCCGCCGACGCTGCGCTACGCAACGACGTCGTTCAGCCTCCATTAACGAAAGCCGCGCGAGGCGCGAACGCTCGCGTCGCGGAACAGTAGTCAAATAACGTCGCGGCCGCGGCGGAGTCCGCATTTCATAAGAAGCGCCCCTTGAAGGCCGATAGCGCCAAACTAAATCTTTGGCCGCGATGGGCGTCGCTTGCCGAGCCTGTCACACAATCATGACCTGCATGTTGCTCAAATTGGAGGATGTGTAGCCATGCTGACTTATGATTTTGAGCCGCTTTACCGTACCTCTGTTGGCTTCGACACGCTCATCCACGTGCTTGAATCGGCTCTCGATGCAGGACAGGCTGTCGACGACTATCCGCCTTACGACATCGAAAGCCTGGACGACGGTCGCTATCGCGTCACCTTGGACGTCGCCGGTTTCGCGCCCGACGAGCTTGAAGTTCAGACGCAGCAGAACTGGTTGATTGTCACCGGCCGGAAGCCGCCGCAAGAACGCGGCAGGGAATATTTCTATCGCGGCTTGCGTGCCGACAATTTCGAGCGCCGCTTTCAACTCGCCGATTTCGTCAAGGTGACGGGCGCCAACCTCGCCGACGGCCTCTTGACGATCGACCTCGTGCGCGAGCTTCCCGAGGCGCTGCGGCCGCGGCGCATCGAGATCTCGGCACAAATGCCGGGCCTCGTGCACAAGGCGAAGGAGCTGTTGACGGGCGATAAGGCCGCCTGAAACGCGAAAAGCGCCCCACCGGAAGGTGAGGCGCGATATCGATATCAAAGGAGATATGCAACGAGCAACTAAGGGTGCAAGCGATGAAACGAGCTCCCTTCTGTGGCAATGACGAGCCAACACTCGATCAGCTTTTCGCTGATCCGATCATTCACCGCCTGATGCAGCGCGACGGGACGAACGAGGCGGAACTGCGCGCGCTACTGCGGCAAGCCGCATCCGCGCAGATCCTTTGCCCGCCGAAATTAAAATTCAGCGATGCCTCGCCGCAGCGATCGAAGGACGCTCCGCCATCGCAGGCCATGCCGCCAGGGATCGCACAGGCAATGACGACATCCGCCTGGCCGCGGGTTTTCCCGGGTCTTTGACGAAAGGTCGCGGCTCCGCGCGTTCAGGATGCCGCGAACCTAATGTTTCGCCGGGATTTCGTGGGTCTTGAGCACGCGGTCGGTCGCCGCATCGACTTCCTCGAGACGGATGCCGTAGCTCCACAGCGTCGAGAGCTGCTCCAGTACGGCATGGGCGTTGCCCTCATCGAGGAGCACGCCGTCATGGACGGCATGGCTCAGCACGAGGCAACGGTCGCCTTCGAGATCGACGTCGCGGATCTGGATATCGGGCTCGTGGCGAGCGAGGTCGTAATGCCGCGCGAGCGCGCGCCGTATCTCCCTATAACCGCGCTCCTCATGGATCGCGTCGACGACCATTGCGTCCATCTCCGCATCGTCGGTGATCTTGAAGAGCCGGAACTCGCGCATCACGCGCGGGCTCAGATATTGGAGAACGAAGCTCTCGTCGCGATAATTGGCCCAGGCGTGGCGCAGGGTGCCGTAGGGATCGCCGTTCCCGGCGATCTCCGGAAACCATTCGCGGTCCTCCTCGGTCGGATCGAGGCACATGCGCTTGATGTCGCGCATCATGGCAAAGCCCAGCGCGTAGGGATTGATGCCGTTGTAGCGTTGGTCGTCAAAATCGGGTTGCGTCACGACGCTCGTATGAGAATGCATAATCTCCAAGAGTGCGCCATCGCTGATCAGCCCCTTCTCATGGAGACGATGGACGATCTCGTAATGGCAGAAGGTGGCGCAGCCTTCGTTCATCATCTTGGTCTGCTTTTGCGGATAGAAATACTGCGAGATGTGGCGCGCGATGCGCGTCAGCTCGCGCTGCCACGGCTTGAGGCGCGGCGCGCGCTTCTCGAGGAAGTAGAGGATGTTTTCCTCGGGAAGGCCCAATCGCTGGCGGATTGCGGCGAGCTCCTTCTCGGCCGTTTTCTTGTCGGAGGAGGCGTTTTCGGCGGCGAGTTGGGCCGTCCGCCAGATATCGTCGTAGCTTTCCTCGGCGAAGCGACGGCGATCTTCCTCGCGCTTCCTTTCTTCCTCGAAATTGAGCTTCGGCCGCCGCGCATAGCGGTGAACGCCGTGACTCATCAGCGCATGAGCCGCATCAAGCGTGCGCTCGACGTCTTCCGCGCCATAGGTTTCCTCGGCATGCGCGACATAATCGCGTGCGAAGGTCAGGTAATCGAGGATGCCCGTCGCGTCGGTCCACTGCCGGAAGAGAAAATTGTTCTTGAAGAAGTGATTGTGGCCAAAGGCCGCGTGGGCGATGACAAGCGTCTGCATCGCCATGGAATTCTCTTCCATGATGTAAGAGATGCAGGGGCTCGAATTGATGACGATCTCGTAAGCGAGGCCTTGATAGCCGTGGCGGTAGAGCGATTCTTCGCGGGCAAAGCGCTTGCCGAAGCTCCAATGGCGGTACATCAGCGGCAGGCCGACCGACGCGTATGCGTCGAGCATCTGCTCCGAGGTGATCACCTCGATCTGATTGGGGTAGACATCGAGGCCGAGCTCGCGGGTCGCGATCTCCTCGATCGCGTCATAGACGCGACGCAGCTTGTCGAAATCCCATTCAGGGCCCTCGAACAGCAGCTTCTCGTCACCAGCCAGCGAGTTGAGGCGCGTCAGCTCAGGCATGCTCCCGATCCTTGGCGAAGAGATCGTGGAAAACCGGGTAGATCTGCGACGGATCGGCCACTTTGCGCATCGCGAAATTGGCGTGCTGCGGCGCGATCGCGGCATAGGTCCGCCACAAATCCGTCGGCGGCGAGGGGAAGCCGTGGCGCAGCGTCGCCTCGGCGCCGACCTCGATATAAGCGAAGTATTGAGAGAGCGGCAGGATCTCGCCCCCGAGGAGCTGGCTACAGCGGTCGCTGTCCTCGGAATAGTTGTCGCCGTCGGAAGCCTGCGCTGCGTAGATGTTCCAATTATCGGGATTGTAGCGGGCATTGACGACGCGCAGCATCTCCTCGAGCGCGGTCGAGACGATGGTGCCACCGGTCTCGCGGCTGTGGAAAAACGTATCCTCGTCGACCTCCTGCGCGTTCGAGGTGTGGCGAATGAAGACGAGATCGACGGTCTTGTAACGCCGCGTCAGAAACACGTGGAGCAGGAGGAAAAAGCGCTTGGCGAGGTCCTTCATCGCCTCGGTCATCGAGCCCGACACATCCATGAGGCAGAACATCACCGCCTGGGTGTTGGGCTTCGGCACGCGCTCAAAGCGGTTGTAGCGGACATCGACCGGATCGATATAGGCAAAGCGCCGCGCGCGCGTCCGTGCGATCTCGAGATCCTGCCGCAGCTGCTCGGCGCTTTCCGCGTCATCCGCGTCTTGCGCAGCCTTGAGCTGGCGCTCCAGCGCCTCGAGATCGGCGGGGCTCGGCCGGTTGAGCGAGATGCGCCGCGCCAGGCTGTTGCGCATGGTGCGACGGATGTTGAAATTGGCCGGCGTGCCCTCGGTCGAATAGCCGGCGCGCGTGAGCTGCGTCGCCTCGCTGGTCTTGAGCTTGGTTTTGACGAGATTCGGCAGCTCGAGATCCTCAAAGAGAAGGTCGAGAAACTCCTCCTTCGAGAGCATGAACTCGAAAGCGTCCTGCTCGCCGTTGTCCTCGGGGCTCGCCTGGCCGCGTCCGCCGCCGCCACCACCCGATGGCGGCCGCTCGATGCGATCGCCGGCGACGAATTTCTTGTTGCCGGGAACGACATACTCGCGCTTTCCCCCGCGCGAAGCGGGTCGGAGGACCGGCTCGGTGATGCCGCGCGTCGGAATCGAGACTTTCTCGCCGCCTTCGCTTTCGCCGAGCTTGCGGCGCTTCAGCGCATCGGCGATCGCGTCTTTCACCTCGTGCTTGGCACGCTCGATAAACCGCTGCCGATTGGCGAGACTCTTACCCTTGGGATTGGGCCGGCGGTCGATGATGTTCATCGGGCGCTAAGCGCTCCCTTCGCTGGATTATCCGGCTTTGTTGACCCGCATGTACCACTCGACGAGACGGCGCACCTGTCGCGGCGTATAGCCGCGCGATGTCATCCGCTCGAGGAAATCATTGTGCTTCTTCTCGGTCTCGCTGTCCTTCTTCGTGCCGAAGCTGATGACCGGCAGCAAATCCTCGACCTGGCTGAACATGCGCTTCTCGATCACCTCGCGCAGCTTCTCGTAAGAGGTCCAGGCCGGATTCTTGCCTTTATTAGCGGCCCGGGCGCGCAGCGCGAACTTTACGACTTCGTTGCGGAAGTCCTTGGGATTTGCGATCCCCGCCGGCTTTTCGATCTTCGACAGCTCCTGATTGAGGAGTTCGCGATCCATAAGCTGCCCGGTATCCGGATCCTTGTAGTCCTGGTCCTCGATCCACGCATCCGCATAGGCGACGTAGCGATCGAACAGATTCTGCCCGTAGTCGCCATAGGATTCAAGATAGGCCTTCTGGATCTCGTTACCAATGAACTCGGCATAACGTGGCGCGAGCTCGGCCTTGATAAAGGCCAACAGGCGTTTTTCCTGCTCCTCCGGGAACTGCTCGCGGCGGATCGACTGCTCCAGGATGTACATGAGGTGCACGGGATCGGCCGAGACCTCTTGCGTGTCGTAGTTGAAGGTGCTCGACAGCACCTTGAAGGCAAAGCGGGTGGAAAGGCCAGTCATGCCCTCATCGACGCCCGCGGCGTCACGATATTCCTGAACGGTGCGGGCGCGCGGATCGGTGTCCTTGAGGCTCTCACCGTCATAGGCACGCATCTTCGAATAGAGATTCGAGTTCTCATGCGGCTTCAAGCGCGAGAGCACGCAGAAGCGGGACAGCATGTCGAGCGTGCCGGGCGCGCAAGGGCTCTCGGAGAGCTCGCTATTCGCCAGAAGCTTCTCGTAGATATGCATCTCCTCGGTCGCGCGGAGGCAGTAAGGCACCTTGA
>CAYMNX010000111.1:0-2021 GCA_964391905.1 uncultured Rhizobiaceae bacterium | reverse complement strand
CCCCGAAGTCACGGGCGCGAGCCTGCTCGCGGCAATGGGCATTTTCGATCTCGCCGGCACGACCGCCTCAGGCTGGCTGTCGGACCGCTACGACAGTCGCTGGCTCTTGTTCTGGTATTACGGTCTGCGCGGCTTGTCGCTGCTTTACCTGCCCTATTCCGGCTTCTCGCTCGCGGGTCTCTCGATCTTCGCGATATTTTACGGGCTCGACTGGATCGCCACCGTGCCGCCGACGGTGCGGTTGACGACCAATATTTTCGGCAAGCAGGAGGCGCCAATCATCTTCGGCTGGCTCCTTGCCGGCCATCAACTCGGCGCGGGCGCGACCGCCTTCGAGGCCGGCGTGCTGCGCACTTGGCTCGGTGATTACGACGTTCCAGTTCTGATTTCGGGCGCGCTTTGCATCATTGCCGCGCTGCTCGTCTTGCGCATCGGCCGCGGCAGCGCGCCGCGGGAGCTTCTGCCCGCGACGAGCTGAGCCTGCAATGGACGGGTGCGGTGCTACTAGCTGTTGTCGAGCTTTACGGCGACGAAGCGCAGGTCGCCCTGGCGGTCGACCAGCAGCAGCACCGACTTGCGGCCGGCCTTCTTCGCTTCGTCGACCTTGGCCAGGATCTGCGCTGTTGTCTTGACATTGTCCTGCGCCACTTCGACCACGACGTCGCCGGCATGGACGCCCTTATCGGCCGAAGGCCCGCCGGCATCGATATCGGTGATCACGACGCCGGCCGCGTCATCGGCAAGGCCGAAGCGCTCGCGCAGCTCGGGGGTTAGATCGGCGAGGGAGAGGCCCAGCACCTTCACCGTCTCGATCGGCGGCGGCGCCGGCTTGTCCTTGTCGGGCGCGGACGCTGTCTGGACTTCCTCTTTGAGCTCGCCGACTTTGACGTCGAGCGTCACTTCCTTGCGCTTGCGCCAGACCGTGACCTTCGCAACCTTGTCGATCGGGGTCTCGGCCACGATCCGCGGCAGATGGCGCATATCCGTCACATCCTTGCCGTCGAAGGTCAGCACCACATCCCCGGGCTGGATGCCGGCTTGCTGCGCCGGCCCGCCATCATGGACGCTCGCGATCAGCGCGCCGCGCGGCTTGTCGAGCCCGAGGCTTTCCGCAATCTCGTCGCTGACGCTTTGAATGTTGACGCCGAGCCAGCCGCGCCGGGGGTGACCATATTGCTTAATCTGATCGATCACGGGCTTGGCAAGATTGGACGGGATGGCGAAGCCGATGCCGATCGAGCCGCCGGAGGGCGAATAGATCGCGGTGTTGATGCCGATCACGTCGCCATTCATGTTGAACATCGGACCGCCGGAATTGCCGCGGTTGATCGACGCATCGGTCTGCAGGAAATCGTCGTAAGGCCCGGCATTGATCTCGCGCGCCCGCGCCGAGAGGATGCCGGCCGTGACCGACCCGCCGAGACCGAAGGGATTGCCGATCGCCAGCACCCAATCGCCAACGCGGATTTGATCGCTGTCGCCGAATTTGAGCGCAGGCAGCGGTTTCGACGATTTGATGCGCAGTAGCACGAGATCGGTCTTGGTATCGCGGCCGACAACCTCGGCCTTAAAGTTGGTGCCGTCTTGCAAGGTCACGGTGATGTCATCGGCATCGTCGATGACATGATTATTCGTCACGACGAGCCCCGACGGATCGATGATGAAGCCGGAGCCGAGCGAGGTCTGCTGCCGCGGCAGCGCCTGCTGCTGGCCTTGCCCCTGCCGCTGATTGCGGTCGAGGAAATCCTTGAAGAACTCCTCGAAGGGCGAGCCCGGCGGGAATTGTGGTACATCTGGGCCAAGGCGATTGCCGCCCGGACCACCGCCCTTGCCGCCGCCGCCCTGATCCGGCTTGATCGTCTGCGTGCTGGAAATATTCACCACCGCTGGAAGAAGCTTCGCGGCAAGATCGGCAAAGCTGTCTGGCGCAGGCTTTGCCGAGACGCTGCACGGAAGGGCAAGCGCCACCGCCAGAACGGCCACAAGTTTGGCATGCGCCGGAGAGATGGCACGAAAACGCA
>CAYMNX010000110.1:0-4035 GCA_964391905.1 uncultured Rhizobiaceae bacterium | reverse complement strand
GCAATTCAGTGGGGGGCTTCTGTTGCCCGGTGCCCCCCGAACCGCGAGTTACCTTAGGCTTTCATTCCCGTGAGGGAATTAGGCCGCGAGTGCCTCTGGTGCGACGTTGTCGTTCGCACTTAGGTTGTGACCCGATAACGGTGGTATCATGCCGGGCGACAGCTAACATCTTTACTACGCGCGTCGATCCTAATTCGCCCCCTCAAAACCTGTCCGCCGCGAGCGGCCAAGGATTTATGGTGGAGGCGCCGGGTACTGCCCCCGGGTCCGCTGCGCCTATTTCATGCGCCGTGTATCGCCATAGTCGGTTGCCCGACGGGCTCAATATAGGCTTTTTCTCTTAAGAGACAATCTCGTTTCCGAGTCGCGCTTCACGGCGCCGAGGGCGACGGTTAAAGTGACTTAGCCATGCCCTTGAAACCCGAAGAAGCAGCCCAGATCGCGGCCGCGCGCGATCAATCCTCACCCACGCGGCGCGCCACCGTGCCGGCGCTCGAGGAGATTCTATTCACGCCCTTGCCGGTCTTGGATCACGGCTTCGTCCGCGTCATCGACTATATGGGCGATGATGCGGCGGTGGTGCAGGCGGCGCGCGTCTCCTACGGCAAGGGCACGAAGCGCGTCAGCGAGGATCGGGGCCTCATCCAATATCTGATGCGGCATCGCCACACGACGCCTTTCGAGATGTGCGAGATAAAATACCATGTGAAGCTGCCGATTTTCGTCGCGCGACAGTGGATCCGCCATCGCACCGCGAATGTGAACGAATATTCGGCGCGCTATTCGATTCTCGACAACGAATTTTATCTGCCGGCGCCCGAGCATCTCGCGGTGCAATCATCGAGCAACCGACAAGGGCGCGGCGTGGCGCTTCCGCCCGAGGAGGCCGCGCGCGTGCTCGACCTCTTGCGCGAGGACGCGATGCGCGCCTATCGCGACTACGCCTTCATGCTCAACGAGGACGAGGCGGGGAACGTCGCGGACGAAAAGCGCAGCGGCCTTGCACGCGAATTGGCGCGGATGAATCTGTCGCTCAATTTTTATACGCAATGGTATTGGAAGACGGATCTTTACAATCTGCTCAATTTCCTGAGCCTGCGCGCCGACGCGCATGCACAATACGAAATCCGCGTCTATGCCGAGGCGATGATCGGAACGCTCGAGCGCTGGGTCCCGATGACCGCCGAGGCGTTCCACCAATACCGCATCGGCGGCGCGCATCTTTCGGCGAACGCACTCACGGTGGTGAAGAAGATGCTCGCCGGCGAGCCGGTCGACCAAGCCGCAAGCGGCATGTCGAAGCGCGAATGGTCCGAGCTGATGCAGGTTCTGGGGCGTTCGTAGCTTACGCTGCGCGTGGCCGGACTTGGCGGACAATGTCCTTGCCCGTTTCGGCGGATCGTAATTCGCCTGCAGGTTCATCCAGCACTGAGCGCTGGTCCCGAAAAACCTTCCAAGGCGGAGCGCTGTCTCGGCAGTGACGCTGCGTCGGCCGGCAAGAATTTCGGTGATGCGGTTGGTCGGCACCTTGATCTTCGCCGCGAAAGCATTGGCCGAAAGCCCGAGCTCCGCGAGCTCATCGCGCAAAATCTCGCCGGGATGGGGCGGAGGCAGGCCGTCGGCCACGGCTTGATCAATGGTAATCGCAGATTTCTTGCGCACCAATCACCTTGACCGCTTTTGTGACTCTGCCAGCAGGATTTCTATCATCCGATCAACCACCTCGATGGCGCTTGTACCCTGAGGGAAGGTTTCGCTTCTATCCTCATCTTCCTCCCAACCTTGTTCAGCTTTCCGATGAGCAACGATGCGAAAGATTCCGGCATCCTCCTCCATGGCCCAACAGGAGGTCCCGCGTTCGAACGCGCTCCAATTTTTGACGCCGGCATACTTCAGCGTAACCCGCTCATGTCGTTGCCCTTGCTTTAGACGGGGTATTGTTGGATTGCCGCGCTCGATCGTGTCGAGGAGCGCGCGACGTAGTGCTCCGGTGTTCGACATTGGCACGACGGCGACTGGCTCGATACTGCGATAGAAGCCTTTGTCGATTTTGCCGAGGGTCGGTATGTAGACAACGCCTCGTCTCAGATAAAAGCGGCAAAGCATGACTCACCTCAGTGCTGCAAAATGAGTAGTTTGACGCCGCGAGAATTCGCATAGTCGTTTGCAGCGCCGATCGCAGCTTCTTGAGCTGCTGTCAGATCCCCTTTGGGAATCACGAGTTTCAGCATTCGGCTAGTGATCTCCGATGGTTTAATGCGAATTTCGTCATATTCACCCCCCTGAAATGAAGCAACATCATCAATCAACCTGCTGATGCGACCGAATAGGCGCTGAGTGTCCTGATAGGTTGCCCCTCTCAGATCGACGGACTTGATGCTCGTCGCGACCCCGTCCGGAAATGCGTCGATCGTTTCGAAGTTCTCCATCTCAGGGTCGGCGCCGTAGATCTCATGGAGCCTTTTACCTCGCGTGGCCCAACCGAGCTTCCAAACATCTTCCGCGACGGTGGCCGCGGACTCTCCTGCGACGATTTCAGGCTCGATTGCACCGATTGGCGGGAGGAGCAGCGCACCCGTCGTTAGATCACGCCCGAATTGCGCAACCTCGGCAGGATCCGCGCGCGCGTAATGTGCAGCCCAATCGAGAATCTCCTGCCGACCTTGTTGGTCGATGCCGGGCTCGAGTGCCGCGCTTAATGCCGCGTTGAGCGCGTTACCGCCTTGAATATCGCCGACATCGTAGTAGAGGCGCTTGATCTCCTTCCGGATCGGCTGCTCATCCTCGGGTTTCGCATTCGCGATCCATTCGGCGAAATCCGCAAGCTCATCGACGTACACACCGGGGTCAAGCTTAACGGGCTTATCATTGGCACGCGCCTCTTGAGTAGCGCCGTCGGTGCCATCTGCACCGTCCTTCGGTGCAAACCAACCCGGATTTGGTGCCGTACCGGTGCGCGGGTGTTCGGAGGGATCCCATTCACCCCCGCGACCGTAATGATTCGATTGTGCCTCGACCTTGATGAGGAGATCTTCCGTCTCCATCGCGAGCCGCGCGAACTCGTTCGGCAACTCGGGTATCTGAAGGTGGATTGCAGCAATTCGGGCTCGGCAAAGATTGTTTTCGTTGAGCGCGGATGAGACGGCACGGAATCCCGGCATCACACGGTCGAGACAAGGAGCTGCGCCGATCCCGAAGCCGCGATTTAAAATTCGTTCGAGATCGTTTTCTGGCCGTGGGACGAAGCGGCCGCCTTGGCATTCAAGAAGCGGCGTGCGGCCGAGAAATAGTCCGTCCTCTGCGCAAGAGAGGCCGAGGCTCTCACCCCGATCTTCCGTCAGGGTCCAAACGCGCGTGGTTGTCTCGATCAAGGCCCACTCCCCAACTCTTCACAATATTGTACCCGTTTTGTTCTTATTGGTCAACGCAAAATGCGTACGGACGCGAGCCGGATCGATTGCTATGCTGCCGATCGTTTATCGACTAACAAAAATCGACGGGAGGGAACGTGCCGCTATTCTTGAGAGATTCGTGCTACACGGTCGTTGCGGTCGCTTTAGCGGCGTTGTTAACGATCTGTCCCGCTCGTGCCAATGATGCCTACGACCTCCACGTCATCATTCCTCTGACCGGCGGTGGCGCATTTCTGGGCAAGGCCGAGCAGGATGCGATCAAGGTCGCGGCGCAGGTCATCAACAAGGATGGCGGCATTCACGGCAAGCCGCTCAACGTCATCTTTCACGACGATCAATCGAGCCCGCAAGTCGCGGTGCAGCTGACGAGCGAAGTGATCGCATCGCGCCCGGCGGTGATCCTGGGCTCGACCGTCTCGGCGCTCTGCAATGCGATGGCGCCGCTCGTCCAGGCTGCGGGGCCGGTCATGTATTGCTTCTCGCCCAGCATCCGCACGACGCCCGGCGGCTATGTCTTCACCTCGCAGATCGACAGCCACGACCAGCAGCGCGCGCTGGTCACGTATTTCCGCGCCAAGGGCTGGAAGCGCATCGCGCTCATCACCACCACCGACGCCTCGGG
>CAYMNX010000109.1:0-3459 GCA_964391905.1 uncultured Rhizobiaceae bacterium | reverse complement strand
AATGCCGTTGATCAGCTCGATGACATCGCCGATCTTCTGCGCTGCCTCGGAAAGACCCGCCACCGTCGCATCGGTCTTGCGGCTCTCGTCCTCCGCCTGGCGGCTCACGCCGGCGGCTTGCGTGACCTGCCGGCCGATCTCCGCGATCGAGGCCGAGAGCTCCTCCGACGAGGCCGCGACGGTCTCGACATTGCTCGTCGCCTGGTTGGCGCTGCTCGCGACGGCGAGCGTCTGCTCGCGCGTCGCATCGCTGGTGCGCGCGAGAGAACGTGCCGTTGTCTGCATCGTTTGCGCGGCCTTCGCGACGGCATCGACAATGCCTTGGACCTTGGCCTCGAACGTGTCCGCGAGCGCTTGGAGCGCGCCCTTCTTCTCGGCTTCGGCCTTTGCCTTGAGCTCGTCCTGCTCGGCTTGGAGGCGCTGCATCCCGGCCGCCTTCTCACGCAGGCCGTCGAGCATCCGTCCCATCGCGCCGATCTCATCACGCCGCTTTGCTTCGACGATGTTCACCGCGTAGTCTCCGTTGCCGATCCGGGCCATTTTGTCGTGAAGCCCCATCAGCGGCTGGGTGATGTTGCGGCCGATCAGCCATGCGCTGCCCGCACCGAAGACCAAGATGAGGGCCGAGAAGAGCGCGAGCTTGGTGACGACCTGCCAGTAATCCGCGTCGATGTCGTCGATATAATTGCCGGTCTCGACGAACACGTTCCACGGCTTGAAGTTCTTGAAATAGGCGACTTTGGGCAGGGGCTGATCCTGGCCCGGCCGCGCCGCCTCATAGAAGATCGTCCCCTCATCCGCCGCCTTGGCGCGATCGGCGAAGGTGACGACGGGCGAACCGGGCGTCGGCGGCGTGTCCTCCTGCTTGGGATTGGCCGGGAAGACGCGGAGGACGCCGTTCATGTCGCCGACCACGATGTAATCGTGATGGGCGTCGTACCACATCGCGTGGAGCTGGTCGCGGTAGCGCGCCATCGCATCCTCGTGCGTCATCTTGCCCGCCTTGACCTGATCCTCGAGCGCCTGAGCGAGACCGAGCGCGGTTTCGACCACCGCGCGCATCTTGTCGAGCCGGTCGTCCATCATGCGCTGATGCAGGAAGGAAGCGGCCAAGAGCGTCGCCGCGATCAAGGAAAGTGCTGAAATGCCAACCAGAATTGCGAGCTTCGAGCGAATTTTTAAGCGATTAAGAAAATGCATAATTGTTAGCCCCTGATGCCTCTAATGGAAGCTTCAGCGACGCTAGGGCGATGGCGTGAATTTTACGTAAAGTCTGCCCAAGCCGGTTCTGCCCACTAGTAAAAGCTGGGCAATGCGGCCAAATAACCCCTGGGCGCGAGGGGTTACTGAGAGGTCGGCTTGCCCGCAACGCGCGGACAGGATAGGAAGCTTGAATGAACCAAGGTCAACCCGCCCCCGCTTTCCAGCGGCAGGATCCCGAAGAGCGACGGATCAAGATCCATGATGCGGCCGATTTCGACGGCATGCGCAAGGCCGGAAGGCTGGCCGCCGAAGTGCTCGACTTCATCAGCCCGCATGTGAAGCCGGGCGTTACCACCGACGCGCTCGACCGGCTCTGCCACGGCTTCATCGTCGATCACGGCGCCATCCCCGCCCCGCTCAATTATCGCGGCTTTCCGCGCTCGATCTGCACCTCGATCAACCATGTCGTCTGCCACGGCATTCCCGGCGACCGGCGGCTCGAAGAGGGCGATATTCTCAACATCGACATCACCGTGATCCTCGATGGCTGGCACGGCGATACGAGCCGCATGTTTCTGGTCGGCGAGCGCGTCGCCTTGAAGGCACGGCGTCTCGTCGAGGTGACCTATGAGGCGATGATGCGCGGCATTGCCGTCGTAAAGCCGGGCGCCACGGTCGGCGATATCGGCCATGCCATCCAAAGCCATGCCGAGAGCAATCGCTTCTCGGTCGTGCGCGATTTTTGCGGCCATGGAATCGGCCGCGTGTTTCATGACGCGCCTTCGGTGGTTCATTTCGGGCATCCCGGCCAAGGTCCGGTGCTGCGCGAGGGCATGTTCTTCACGATCGAGCCGATGATCAATGCGGGCCGTTACGAGGTAAAGATTCTGGGCGACGGCTGGACCGCCGTTACGAAAGATCGCTCACTTTCGGCACAATTCGAACACACTGTTGCGGTAACAAAAGATGGGCATGAGATCTTCACCCTCTCGCCCAAGGGCCTGCATCACCCGCCTTACGCCACATGAGGAGGCAGCCCATGTTCCGGTTTGCATCCGCTACACTCACCGTCCTTGTCTTGGCGACCGCCCTGGCCGCAGCGCCGGCGAGGAGCGATGAGGATCTCGGCCAGAAACTTGCGCCGGTCGGTGAATCGATCAAGCAAGGAGCACAAGACACCGGCGCCGCGATCGAGAAAAAGGCGAAGGATGTCGGCTCGACCATTCAACAGCATGCGGAGCCGGCGATTAACTCCGCGAAGCAGACGGCACAGGAGGCCGGGCCGAAGATCGAGCAAGGCGCCAAGGATACCGGCAGCTTCCTCGACAACGCGACGAAGAATTTCCGCGACGGCGCGCAGTCGTTTTTCCAGAAGGTCGGGAATTTCTTCTCCGGCAAATAATCGGCGGCTCCGGTCGAGGATGACCTTTCCCGCCATGCGCTATGGCCCATTGCTGGCCTCCAATCTCGCCTTTCGGTAGGCTAGCGGCCTCATGGCCGATACCGAACCTTCTCCGAAAGGCGCCGCTGAAGCCCCTTCGACAACCGGCAAACCCGATTATTTTGGGCATCGCGAAAGGCTACGGCAGCGCCTGCTGACGGCGGGAAGCGCGGCGCTCGCCGATTACGAGCTGCTCGAATTCTTGCTTTACGCGGCAAAGCCGCGCGGCGATACCAAGCCCTTGGCGAAGGCGCTGCTGCGAGAGTTCGGCAGCCTCGCCCGCGTTCTCGGCGCCGAACCCAAGGCCCTCGGCACGGTCAAGGGCATGGGTCCCGCCTCGATCGCGGCGCTGATCGCGGTGCGTGCCGCGGCGCGCGAAATGCTGCGCGCCGAGGTGAAAGACCGCTCGGTCATCTCGAATTGGCAACAGCTGATCGATTATTGCACGGCGCAAATGGGCCATGCCAACAAGGAGGAATTCCATCTTCTCTTCCTCGACACCAAGAATGCGCTCATCGCCGACGAGAAGCAGCAACAGGGCACCGTCAACCATACCCCCGTCTATCCGCGGGAGGTCGTGAAGCGCGCGCTCGAACTCTCGGCCTCGGCCGTCATCATGGTCCACAACCACCCCACTCAAGCCTTTTCAGTCACGTTGACTCACGCTCAAGCACGCTGAAACACTAGCAAAATTGCGCTTTTTTGGCATTGCGTAGTGGGGGCGGTTTTGGCAAATTGGGGGCTGTAAAAGGGGTAGAAAACGGCCTTCCGCTCCCAGCTAGCGATCCCTGTTTCTCCTCGACCGATCCCAGTTC
>CAYMNX010000108.1:0-2389 GCA_964391905.1 uncultured Rhizobiaceae bacterium | reverse complement strand
CCGATGATGCCGGCGACGTGATCGGGATCGGCGGTGAAGCGAATGCCCATCTTGTCGCCGCGCTGCCAGACGATCTCGGCGCTGAGCTCGCCGAAGGCTTCGAGCACGAGCTCGATCGGCTGGCGCGGCGAAATCGCGGTCGCGCTCGGAAGGCGAATCTTCGCGCCGCTGCGCGAGACGTTGAGGATGATGCAGTTGAACGAGCCTTCCGCGGTGTCGAGCCGTGCCGCCCACAGCACCCGTTTGCGGATGTGGCGACGTTGCTCTTGCGTGCCGCTCTCGGGCTGTTCAATCGGTTCGGTACTACCGGACATGAAACTTTCTGCTCCCGCATAGGGTCTGCTTTTCGAGACCCGAGGAAGGTAGAGCGGGCAGATTGACCGATACTTACGAATCGCTCGCATTTATCTCGCAATTGCGATATTTCGGGGCGGATTTCGGCCGCCGCCTTCCGATCGGCGCGGTGCGGGGTCGCCAGCGGGTTGTGGGGGTAAAACCAAGCGGTGGGGTGTTCATCCCGGAACGCCCCTCGCCGGTTCTTGGCCCCTCGATCGCGCGCGCTTCTTCTCGCCTCTTGTCGCGGCAAGCTTTACAATAGTGTTTCGCTATTCACCCTGTTCCGATGGTCGCAATGAACGAAGAGTTCTATCGCATCAAAAGGTTGCCCCCTTACGTCTTTGCCGAGGTCAACGCGCTGAAGGCGAAGGCGCGCGCGGCGGGCCGCGACGTCATCGATCTCGGCATGGGGAATCCCGATGGGGCGACGCCCGATCACATCGTCAAGAAGCTGATCGAGACGGCGGCCAATCCGCGCGCCCATGGCTATTCGGCCTCGCGCGGCATCGCCGGCTTGCGGCGCGCGCATGCCGCCTATTACGCGCGGCGCTTCGGCGTCGACCTCGATCCCGAGCGCGAGGTCATCGTCACCCTTGGCTCGAAGGAGGGGCTTGCCAATCTCGCCCAGGCCATCACGGCGCCTGGCGACATCATCCTCGCGCCCAACCCGACCTATCCGATTCACGCCTTCGGCTTCATCATCGCCGGTGCTTCGGTGCGCCATGTGCCCTTGGGCCCCGGCATCGATTTCCTCGCCGAACTCAAGAAGGCCGCAGCGTCGAGCATCCCGGCGCCCCTGGCGCTCGTCATCAACTTCCCCGCCAACCCGACGGCGCAGGTCGTCGATCTCGATTTCTACGCCGAGCTCGTCGATTTCTGCCGCCGCAGCAATATCTGGCTGCTCTCGGACCTCGCCTATGCCGAGATCTACTTCGATGGCGAGCCCCCGCCTTCGGTCCTGCAAGTGCCGGGCGCCAAGGAGATCGCCGTCGAATTCACCTCGCTCAGCAAGACCTATTCGATGGCCGGCTGGCGCATCGGTTTCGCGGTCGGCAATCAGCGACTCATCGCGGCGCTGGCACGGGTCAAATCCTATCTCGATTACGGCGCCTTCACGCCGATCCAGGTCGCCGCCACCGCAGCGCTCAATGGGCCGCAGGGTTGCATCGACGAGATTCGCGATCGCTACCGCGCGCGGCGCGACGTGCTGGTCGAAGGGCTGCATCAGGCCGGCTGGGATATTCCGAGCCCGCCCGCGACCATGTTCGCCTGGGCGCCGGTGCCGCCGGCCTTTCAGCATATGGGCAGCCTCGCCTTCTCGAAGCTCCTGCTCGAGCAGGCGAATGTCGCGGTATCGCCCGGCGTCGGCTTTGGCGAATATGGCGAGAATTACGTGCGCATCGCGCTCGTCGAGAATCGTCAGCGCTTGCGTCAAGCGACACGCAACATCAAGCAATTCCTGAACGGACGCGCGAGCAGGCCGAGCAGCGCCGTTCGGGCAACGAAGAAAGTCGTCGCCGCCGCTCCCGGCGCGCCTCTCTGACGCGGATAAAGGGCCCGCGCAGAAGGCATTGACGCCGGCGGCTGCGTCGAATAGGCAAAAAGCGGCTCTGCGCCGCAAGGGGGAAAATGGCGGACGGTGCAATCACCAAACGGCCCGCCCGGAAACGGCTGCCCTTTCTCGCGCGACTCCGGCAACGGTGGCAACGCGGCGCAACCGTCGCAGCGGCGCCGCGGCCGACCGTAAAAACGCCAGCGCCCAAAGCTGCGGCCCGTTCGCGCCCCGCGCTGCCGCCCGATCCTTTGACGATCCGGCAGTGGCTCTATGGCTCGGGCTTCACCATCCCGGGCGATGCCGATTACGTACGCGAGCTCGTGAAGCCGTTTCACCTCGGCCCGTCGATGACGATGCTCGATCTCGCGGCCGGACTCGGCGGCCCCGCGCGCGCGATTGCGCAAGCCTTCGATACCTACGTCACGGGGCTGGAGCGTGACCCCGAACTCGCGCGTCGCGCCACCGAGGAGACGGCCGCGCGCGGCCTCTCGCGCCATG
>CAYMNX010000107.1:0-6283 GCA_964391905.1 uncultured Rhizobiaceae bacterium | reverse complement strand
GCCATCAGGTCGTCTGAGCCGTCAGCCCAGGCGGGCAGTTGTGTCGCGCCGAACACCAGAACGATGACAAGAAGAAACCGTGTCATGCTCGCTTCTTTTGGCGGAATCGGGGACAGATTACGGAGCCGCTCGCCGCCGGATGGATTTGACTTCCCAACATGGCCGTCATTTTGCTCGTCACCGCACCAGTTCCTTCGGATGCGCATGCAGATCGATCCTGCCTCGCGTATGCGGTCTCACGACACCGGTGAGATTCTCGTACCTCATCATCGCTCCGTCAGCGCATCGTGTTTGTAGGCAACAGCGGCGACAACAGATTGAAGCTCTGGGTCAGAGTGGATTTAGTAACCTTGGTCAAGCGGCGACCGAGAGCCTCAAGCCGAGGGCCTTCAGAACGCGCGACGGTCGCAAACTCGGGATTGCCGTCCGGCGATAGCGCCTTGTACAGATTGGCGCGGCCGAGGCCGGCGGCTTCGGCGATCTCGGTCATGCCTTTGGCGTGCGCGATGTCGCCGAGCGCCGCCTTGAGCAAATCGGGGTCCCCATCCTCAAGAACGGCATCGAGATAGGCGGCAATATCCTCCTTCGTTTCGAGCGTATCGGCCGCATCCCAGCGGCGTGTTTTGCGAGTCATGTCGTCCTCTCTAAACCTCTTGCGCCAGTTGGCGTGCACGCCAGGCAAGGGGGATTTGGTAATTCACCCTTATTGGACCTTGCTCACGCGATGATCGCGACCGGCGCGGTGCCGAGGCCGATGCGCACCGGAAGATGGGCGCGCACATCGCCATCGACCTGGACCGGCGCGCCTTCGGGCCCGTCGATCTCGATATGCTGCGCTGCTTCGACCCGGACATCGCATTGCCGCGCGAGCATGCCCGTCGTCACCGCCGCCATGTAGCGCAAGGTCGCAAGGCGCGAGACGCCGGGAAACTCCACCGCGTAGAGCTGCGGTAAGTCGAGCCGCGCTTGGGGCGCGAGAACGAAGCGACCGCCATAGAAATGCGCGCGGGCGACGATGAGCGAGGCCGGATCGCGGCGCATCCCGTCGATGCGCGCGGCAAAGCGCCGCGCCGAGAGCCGCGCAAGCTCGACGAGGCTGCCGATCGCATAGGCACCCTTGCCGATCTGACGCTTCAAACCGAGATCCAAATGCGCCACGACCTCGGCATCGAAGCCGATCCCCGCCATCAGGAGGAAACGCCAGGGCTCGTTATGGCCTTCGGCCAGGATCTCGCCGGGAAAGATCGAGCGCGGCGGCGCGAAAGCGGCGACCGCTGCGAGGCGCTCGATGTCGCGCGGCAGCGCGAGCTCGTTCGCCAGCACGTTGGCGGTGCCGAGCGGCAGCAGCGCGAGCGGCAGGGGCGAGGCGGCGAGGCCGTTGAGCGCCTCGTTGATGGTGCCGTCGCCGCCCGCGACCGCGACCGCGTCGAAGCGGCGCGGATCGGCGCTGCGGGCGAGCTCGATGGCATGGCGCGGCCCTTCCGTCCGCTCCAGCCTGAGGTCGCAGCCGATCCGGGCGAGCGCCGCGCACCAGCGCTCGAACTTGCCGCGGGCGCGGCGGCCGGCGGTCGGGTTGTGGATTACCAGGAGCCGGCGCGCGCGCCCATTGCCAAAGCTCATTCTTCCCCCGCCTTCGCTGCTCTTCCATACCGGAAGCATGGGGCGGGCGCCAGAACAGATGGGTCGCGGTCGAGGAATGCTTGCGCCTGAGGCGCTTGGCCGATAAATACGGGGCCGGCCCCGGTTGTCCCGCCCGTGCTAAGATGAGCGGGCAACGGTCCCGAATTCATGGACAAGCCTCAGGATTTGACCGCCCCAGCCGATACCAGCGCCCGCCGGGAATTCAGCCACGCGACGAGGCCCTTGCTGCGCCGCCTCGTCGGCGAGTTTCTCCGCCCGCATCTCGGCAAGATGTTGCTGGCGCTCCTCGCCATGGCGCTGGTCGCCGGCGCGACCGCAGCCAATGCCTGGCTGATGCAGCCGCTGATGGACCGGGTTTTCGTCGAGCGCGACGAGGCCCTGCTTCTTGCCATACCCGCGGCGGTCATCGTGCTGGCGCTCGTCAAGGGCTTCGCCGGCTATGCCCAGTCGGTGTGGATGACGACGGTCGGGCAGCGCGTCGTCGCCGATATCCAGCTGAAGCTCTTCACGCGGCTGATGGGTGCCGATCTTGCCTATTACCACGCCAACCCCGCCGCCACGCTGATCTCGCGCTTCACCAACGACGCCTACCTGCTGCGCGGCTGCGCGACCAACGTCCTCGCCGGCATCGGCAAGGAGGCGGTGACCGCGGTCTTCCTCGTTGCCCTCATGTTCTATCAGGACTGGCTCCTGGCGCTCATCGCCTTCATCGCCTTCCCGCTCGCCTTCCGGCCGATGCAGCGGATCGGCAAGCGCATGCGCCGCGTTTCCGCCAACACCCAGGCCGAGCTCGGCCAGTTCATGACCTTGCTCAACCAGACCTTCCAAGGCGCGCGCTACGTCAAGGCCTACGGGATGGAATCCTACGAGATGTCGCGCGCCGAGCGCCTCATCGAGAATCTCTATCGCCTGGTCGAGCGCGCGCAGCGCATCCGCTCGATCTCCTCGCCGCTACTGGAGGCGATGGGGGGGATCGCGGTGGCCTTGGTCATCCTCTATGGCGGCCATCAGGTCTTCAACGGCACGCGCACCGCGGGCGCCTTCTTCTCCTTCGTCGCGGCTTTGCTGCTCGCCTATCAGCCGATCAAGAGTCTCGCCGGGCTCAACACCAACCTCCAGGAAGGTCTCGCCGCGGCGCAGCGCCTCTTTACCGTGCTCGATATCGAGCCGACGATCCGCGACGATGCGACGGCGGCGCGGCTGATCGTGACCGGCGGCGCCATCCGCTTCGAGGATGTGCGCTTTTCCTACGGCACGGGCGGCGATGCGCTGCAGGGCGTGACGCTCGAGATGCCGGCGGGCAAGACGGTGGCGCTGGTCGGGGCGTCGGGCGCCGGCAAATCGACGATCATGAATCTGATCCCGCGCTTTTACGACGTGACGGAAGGCGCCGTGACGATCGACGATCAGGACGTGCGCGCGGTGACGCTTGCTTCGCTGCGCCAGGCGATCGGGCTCGTCAGCCAGGAAGTCAGCCTTTTCGACGATACGATCCGCGCCAATATCGCCTATGGCAAATGGGGCGCGTCCGATGCCGAGATCGAGGCGGCGGCGCGCGCCGCCGCGGCCGACGAGTTAATACGCGCCCTGCCCGACGGCTATGACACGCCGGTCGGCGAGCATGGCGTCAAGCTTTCGGGCGGGCCGCGCCAGCGCCAGTCGCTCGCGCGCGCCATGCTGAAGAACGCGCCGATCCTGCTTCTCGACGAGGCGACCTCCTCGCTCGATACCGAATCCGAGCGGCAAGTGCAGGCCGCGCTCAAGACCCTGATGCGCGGGCGCACCACGCTCGTCATCGCGCATCGCCTCTCGACCGTGATCGAGGCCGACATCATCTATGTCATCGATGAAGGGCGCGTCATCGAGCGCGGCAGCCATGCCGAGCTCTTGCGGCGCGACGGCGCCTATGCGCGGCTTCACGCCTTGCAGTTCCTGGGAGAGGATGCCGCGGTGCGCGCGCCGGTTGCCGAGGCTCGAGTTCAGGTCTGATCGATGAGCTTCCACAAGCGGCTGCTGCGCAGCGATCAGGGCTTGCGCCTCTTATGCTGGCTCGTGCAGGCCTATATCCGGCTCGTTTATGCGACCAGCCGCTGGACCGTCGAAGGCGCTGCCTTTCCGCGCGCCATCCGCGACGCCGGACAGGCGTTCATCCTCGCCTTCTGGCATGGGCGCCTCCTGATGATGCCGATGGCATGGCAGCGCCTCGCGCCGATGCACATGCTGATCTCGGGCCATGTCGACGGCCAGCTCATCGCCGGCGCGGTGCGTCATTTCGACATCGACACGGTGCACGGCTCCTCCAATGACGGCGGCAGCGCGGCGCTGCGCGCCATGGTGCGCTGGCTCAAGGCGGGCGATTGCGTCGGCATCACGCCCGACGGGCCCGACGGGCCGGCGATGCGCGCCTCGCGCGGCATCGTCGCGGTGGCGCGGCTTTCGGGCGCGGCGATCGTGCCGCTCGCCTATGCGACGCGGGCGCGGCGCGTGTTGCAAAGCTGGGATCGCTTTCATTTTCCGCTGCCCTTCAGCCGCGGCATCTTTCTTTGGGGCGAGCCGATCAGGGTCGATCCCGATCTCGACGAGGCGGGAATGGAGGCATGCCGCGCCCTGGTCGAGCAGCGACTCAACGCCTTGACCGCCGAGGCCGATCGCCGCATGGGCCACGAGGCGGTGGCGCCCGGCACGCTCGATCGCCTGGCGCTGCGCGACTTGCGCCGCGCGACGGAGCGCCGATGATCCCCTTGCTCTCGCTCTACCAGGCCGGCACGACGGCGCTCGGGCCGCTGGTGGCGCTCTACCTCTCGCGGCGCATGGCGCATGGCAAGGAGGACCGCGAGCGCTTTCCCGAGCGGCAGGGCTTTGCGAGCCGCGTCCGCCCGCCCGGCCCGCTTGTCTGGGTTCATGCCGCGAGCAATGGCGAGGCGGTGTCGATGCTGGCGCTGATCGATCGCCTCCTGGTCGAGCGTCCGGGCCTGTCGGTGCTGGTCACCACCGGCACCGTGACCTCGGCCCGGCTCCTCGCCCATCGCCTCCCGGCTGATCGCGCCTGGCATCAATATGTGCCGGTCGACCGCCCGACTTATGTGCGCCGCTTTCTTGACCATTGGCGGCCGGATCTGGCGCTCTGGGTCGAATCGGAATTATGGCCGAACCTCGTCTGCGAGACCGAGCGCTACCGCATTCCGCTGCTGCTCCTCAACGGGCGCATGTCGTTGCGCTCGTTCCAGGGCTGGCAGCGCGTGCCGGGCTTGATCGGCTCGCTCTTGGCCTGCTTCGAGCTCTGCCTCGCGCAGGACATGGCGCAGGCCGAGCGTTTCCGCCGCCTGGGCGCCGCCGCGGCGGAGACGCTCGGCGATTTGAAGACGGCGGCGGCGCCGCTTCCTTGCGATGAGGGCGAGCTTGCCCGGATCGCCGCGCGCGTCGCCGATCGCCCGCTCTGGCTCGCCGCCAGCACCCATCAGGGTGAGGAGGAGGCCGCAGCCGATGCACATCACGCCCTGGTCCGCGAGCGGCCGGATCTCTTGACGATCATCGCGCCGCGCCATCCCGTCCGCGCCGAGGAGATCGTCACCATGCTGGAGAAGCGCGGGCTCAAAGTCGCGCGCCGCGCCCGCGGCGAGCCGCTCGACGCGAGCACCGACATCTATCTCGCCGACACGCTGGGCGAGCTCGGCCTCTTCTATCGCCTCGCCGGCATTGCGTTCATCGGCGGATCCTTGACGCCGATGGGCGGGCACAATCCGCTCGAAGCGGCGCTTCTCGATTGCTCGATCCTGCACGGGCCTGACATGAGCAATTGCGCCGCCATGGCGCGGAACCTCGATGCGGCCGGCGCCACCGTCACCGTGCGCAACGCCGAGGAGCTTGCCGCGGCATTGCACCGCCTCCTCAGCGATCCCGTCGAGCGCGCCGCGCGCGCCGCCGCCGCCGCCGGCATCGCCGCCGATAATCGCGCCGTCCTCGACGCCGTGCTGCAGCGCATCGCGCCGTGGCTCGACCGCCTCGCCTCGCATGCCGCAAGCACCTGATTTCTGGTCGAGGACCGGCATGCTGTCGCATCTGCTGCAGCCATTTGCCTGGGGTTATGCCGCGCTCGGCGCGATGCGGCGGCGCCTTGTGCAACCGTTCCATGCGAGCGTGCCGGTGCTATGCGTCGGCAATCTCGTCGCCGGCGGCGCCGGCAAGACGCCGGTCGTGTTGAGCCTCGCGCGCATCCTCATGGAGGCCGGCAAGCGGCCGCACATTCTGAGCCGCGGCTATGGCGGCAGCTGCACCGGGCCCTTGCAGGTCGATGCGGCACGCCACAGCGCCGCGGAGGTCGGCGACGAGCCGCTGCTTCTCGCGCGCGCGGCGCCGACCTGGATCGGCGCCGACCGCCCCGCCTCGGCGCGTGCCGCAATCGCCGCGGGTGCCGAGCTGCTGCTGCTCGATGACGGCTTCCAGAATCCGACGCTTCACCAGGACGCGGCGCTGGCCGTGATCGACGGCGCCTATGGCCTTGGCAATGGCCGCGTCATCCCGGCGGGACCGCTGCGCGAGCCGGCGGCGGTCGGCGTCGCGCGTGCGCAAGCGCTCGTGGTGGTGGGCGCCGATCGCACCGGTGTTGCGACGGCGGAGAAGCCGGTGCTGCGCGCGCAGCTCG
>CAYMNX010000106.1:0-1677 GCA_964391905.1 uncultured Rhizobiaceae bacterium | reverse complement strand
GGTGAAGAAGGCGGGAAAGAAGGTGCTGTGGTGCTGCGATCCGATGCATGGCAACACTCATACCTCTTCGACCGGCTACAAGACCCGGGCGGTCGACGCGATCCTGCGCGAGGTCAAAGGATTTTTTGCGGTGCATGAGGCCGAGGGCACTTATGCGGGCGGCGTCCATTTCGAGATGACGGGGCAGAACGTCACCGAATGCATCGGCGGCGCGCAGGCGATCACCGAGACCTCGCTGGGCGATCGCTATCACACGCATTGCGATCCGCGGCTCAATTCCAATCAGGCGCTCGAGCTCGCCTTCCTCATCGCCGAGGAGCTGAAGAGGAAGCGCTTGGGCGAGCCGAAGCAGCGCGCTGCCGCGGCAATGTAAGAGTCGGAAAAAGAGCGCCTTTGGCCAATTGTCGGCCGTGGAATTTGGGTTGTGCGCATCTTTGTGGTCTGTTTCATGAGCCTGTTGCTGGTGGCGTGTGATATCGCGCCACAGCCTTCGCTGCTTCTCTCGAGCACTCCTTCAAATTCGCCGAGCTACATCGTTCAAGCCACCGCCGAGGCTAAGCCTCGGCACGGGGATTCGCGTGCTCTAGATGTGGGCTCGTGCTGGGTGGAAATTGGGCGGATTGCGGAGGGGACAGTTTATAAGCCGCGCGGCACAGTGATGACGGTCGAGGGCCTCAATATCAGCGAGGCCTATATCGTCCTTCGCAATGGCCTATGGGTCGGATTCTGGCTTCCCGTCGAAAAAGGATTTGTACCCGTCGAAAAAGTTACGCCGGTCCAGTTGCAGCGAGGGGAGTAGTCACGACGATGAAGCACCTTATGAAGGTCTTGCTGTTTGTGGCGGGGCTAGCATTGGTTGGGTGTGCGTCCGGTCCAAAGCTCGGTGACTTGCAGGCTCAATTACCACGACTTTCCGCAAATCAAGGGCGCGTGTATTTCTATCGAAACCCTCTCCTTGGGTTCGGCTCCGCGGTCCAATCGGATATTCAATTGAACGAGCAGAAGATTGGGAATTGCAGGCCGAACGGCGTATTTTTCGTCGATTTAGCGCCGGGGGATTACCACGTTAGCGTCACCAACGAGGTTGAACGCACGCTCAACTTCACGCTCGAAAAGGGCGAAGAGAAATTCGTCCGCTGCTATCTCAGCCCGACATTCGTGTCGACGGGCCACATGATTGTTGAGCTTGTCGATCCCACTGAGGCGCGCGCGGAAATTCGCGATTTGGCTTATATTGGACGAAAGCTAGACTAGGATCATGGTCGACCGATAATCGATGCCCTTGCACGATTGTCAGCGGCCTGGTTGAGGCGCGTTGAGGAATTCGCCATGCCGCATGAAGGTCCGCATCAATCCTGGCTGCGCATCACGCCCGAGCTCCTGGCCTTCGCCGTGAGCCCCGAGCGCGATGTGCTGTTGCGCGTCGACAGTCCGCGCGAGGACAGCATGGTAGTCTTGCAGATGACGCCCTATGTTGAGCGTCATATCGCGGAAGCGATCATCGCCTTGGCGAGGGAGGCCTCATCGGAGGCGATCTTCGTCCGGTCGGCATAGAACGCGGCGATCTTGCCGGCCTGCATCCCGGGGGTCGCTAGCCAGTCGCCGATATAGGCGTGGCAGAGCCGCTCGACGTCGGTGAAGACTTTGTTGAGGCCGGTGCCCGCGGCCGGGCAAGAC
>CAYMNX010000105.1:0-2337 GCA_964391905.1 uncultured Rhizobiaceae bacterium | reverse complement strand
GTTCCGCTGTAAAGGGTCAAAGTCATTTTGCGCCCATTGGAATAATCGAGTCCCGAGACCTGGCCGAGGGCGCGCGGTTCCCAGCCGCGCGCCGAAAGCACGGCGCGGAACGCCGCATCCTCGCGACTCTCGATCAGCGCCAGGGCGCCGCGCGCCGTCGTCACAAGCCGGGCGGCGGCGTCGGCGGACGTGAGCATCGTCCTGGTGCCGAGCATGAAGACGAGGCTCGGCTCGGCATAGCCGGCGGCCGCGACCGGCACAGTCGCGGGCGGCGCCTGCGCCGCGATGAGGGATGCAGCGGCGCGCGAGAGCCAGAGCTGATCGAGCTGCGGCACGACGAATTCGAAGCCGAGCGATAAGACGAGCAGCGCCAGGATCGCCAGCCGCGCAACCAGCGCCGGTGCCGCGCCCCGCCACGCCGCGCGCAAGATCCGCGTGCCGACCAGGATCGCGATGCAAGCGGCGATGAGGCCGGCGAGATCGATGCCGTCGCCATAGCGCGCCGGCGCGAGCAGCAGAACCGCGGCGAGGGCGAGCGTCACCGCGGCCCACAGGGCGAGCGATAGTCGGTCGAGCCACCGCCACGGCCGCAGCCGGCCTTCACCGGCCGCGACCAGCGCGCCGCCCATCATCAGCGCCAAAGCCGGATAGGCGGGAAGCAGATAATTCGGCAGCTTCGTCGGGACCAATTCGAGCACGATCCAGAACGGCACCGCCCAAGCGATCAGGAAGCGCAGCGGAACGTCGCGGCGCTGTCGCCAGGCCAGGGCGATTGCCGGCCCGATGAGAAGCGTTCCGGGCCAGAAGGTGACGGCGAGCAGCACGAGGTAATAGAGCGGCGGCGCGCCGTGGCTTTCCTGCGCGCCGCTGACCTTGCCAAGAAAATCCTGGCCGAGCGATTGGCTCAAGAAAGCGCCGCCCGTCGCCGTGGAAATCGCGATCAGCCAGGGTAGGACGATGATCGCCACCAGCGCGATTCCGCCGATCGGATGGAGCGATTGGAGCCAGCGCCACTCGCGATCGGCGATAGCGAGCGCGGCGGCCGTCAACGCGGCCAGCAAGGGCACAACAGGCCCTTTCACCAGGATCGCGAGCGCGAGCGCGATCCAGAAAAGCCAGGCAAAGCGCGCATCGGCGCGCCCGCCGCGGCGCGCCTCGCTGTAAATCCGCGCGAGCGCCAATTGCGCCGCGACGGCGCAAGCGAGCAGCACGGCATCGGTCTTGGCAAGATGCGCCTCGATCACGACGCCGAGCGAGGTCGCCAGCAGCGTCGCGCCGAGAAACGCGGCCTTGCGCCCGACCAGCGCCGCGCCCAAGCCGAAGGTCATGAGCGCGGCGGCGCTCGCCCCTAAAAGCGACGGAATGCGATAAGGCCAGATCGCATTGCTGGCGGCGTCGCCGACGAGCGTCACGGCCGTTGCTTGCAGCCAGTAGATTCCCGCCGGCTTCTTGTTGCGTGCCTCATCCTGAAAGCGGATGGCGATGAAATCGCGCGTCTCGAGCATTTGCCGCGTCGCTTGCGCGAAACGCGCCTCGTCGCGATCGGTCACCGGCAGGCGCGCCAGACCCGGGAGATAAAGCCCGAGGCAGAGCAGCAGCAACAGCGCATAAGGCCGCCAGCCTGCGATCGCGCGATCGCTCATCGCGGCTTGACGAGGACAAGTTGCGTGACCGGCATCGCCGGACGCCAGAAGCGATGCGCGTCGGCCTGCGCCACGGCGATGCGTGTGAGCTCGCCGCCCCAAGCGGCGTGGCGCGCGAGCAGCATCGCCTCGCCCGCGAGCGTCACGGCGTTGGCGACCATTCTTCCGCCGGGCTGCAGGGCCGGCCATGCGGCATCCCAGATCGCGCCGTCGCTGACGCCGCCGCCGAGGAAGATCGCGTCGGGCGGCGGCAGGTCGGCGAGCGCCTCGGGCGCGCTGCCATGGCGGAGCTCGAGCGTGGGCACGCCCAGCATCGCCGCATTCTCGGCGATGAAGCCTGCGCGCGTCGCGTCGCGCTCGATCGCGATCGCTCTCATGCCCCGTTCGGCGCGCAGCCATTCGATGGCGATCGCGCCGCTGCCGGCGCCGATGTCCCAGAGCAATTCGCCCGGGAGCGGCGCCAAAGCCGCAAGCGTCGCCGCGCGGACCGCGCGTTTCGTCAGCTGGCCATCATGGCGGAAGGCACTGTCGGGGAGGCCCGCGCGCCGCGAATGGGCTTTCGCCGCGGGGCCCGGCCGGCACAGCAGCGCGATGGTGTTGAGGTCGGCGACACGCTCCTCGCGCCAATCGGCGGCACTCGCATCGATGCGGCGCTCGCGCGCGCCGCCCATATGCTCGAAGACCGACAAGGCCG
>CAYMNX010000104.1:0-1843 GCA_964391905.1 uncultured Rhizobiaceae bacterium | reverse complement strand
GGCTCTGCTCGTCGGTGGCGAGGCCTTCGCTGCGCTCCGAGATCCAGCGCACCGGGCGGCCGATCTTCTCGGCGGCGAAGAGCGACAGCGCCTATTCGGGATAGCAGCCGCCCTTCATGCCGAAGCCGCCGCCCATATTCTCGCAGATGACGCGGAACTTGTTGTGCGGCAGCTTGAAGATCTGCCCGGCGAGCGCGGCGCGCGTGCCATGCGCCGACTGCACGGTGCAACGGATGGTGTAGCGATCGTCCGCCGCGTCGTATTGCGCCACGCAGCCGCGCGGCTCCATCGTGTTGGCGGTGATGCGGTTGATGATGATCTTATGCGTGACGATGTGATCGGCCTTGGCGAAGGCCGCATCGACCGCCGCCTTGTCGCCGCCCTCGTGGAAGAAAGCCTCGTTG
This sequence comes from uncultured Rhizobiaceae bacterium, assembly GCA_964391905.1. Classification (GTDB taxonomy): domain Bacteria; phylum Pseudomonadota; class Alphaproteobacteria; order ATCC43930; family CGMCC-115725; genus CAIKMD01. Next base: position 1,439 of record CAYMNX010000104.1, on the reverse strand, counting down.
CCGGGATTGTCGTCATAGACGGCGGGCGCGCCGGGCGCCATGGCCTGCTCGGCGGTGATCACCGCGGGCAGCGGCTCGTAATCGACTTGGATGAGCTCGGCCGCATCCTTTGCCTGGTTGAGGCTCTCGGCGACGATGAAGGCGACGAGATCGCCGACATAGCGCACGCGATCCTTGGCGAGGAGCGGCTGCGGACAGACATAGGCGGGCTGGCCGTTGCTGCGCTTCCTCGGCACGACCGGACGCGTCGTGCCGAGCCCGCGCTTCTCGAGATCGGCGGCGGTGAGCACGGCGAGGACGCCGGGCGCCGTGGCGGCGCGGCTCACATCGATCGCGCGGATCTTCGCATGCGCATGCGGCGAGCGCAGCACGAAAGCCTGCGCCTCGTTCGCGAGCTTCACATCGGCGACATAGCGGCCCTTGCCTTTGAGGAGCCGCAGATCTTCCTCGCGGACGACATGCTCGCCGATTTTCTGGACGCTCATCACCCCTCCCGTTCTTACGATCGGATGTGAGACTAACACGAACCAAAAATCTCGTAACTCGTTATTGATTTCTCCTCTCCGCCTTGGGCGGAGAGGCAGGGTGGTGGGGATACCGCTGCGCGCATGACCTCCTTGCGCGAGTCACCCACTCATCCTAAATCCTTTCCGCCCTCAAGGGCGGAGAAGGACTTGATGCGGGAGAAGAGATATGGAGCGCAAGAAATCGCCGCCATTCGATCGCAACTATAAAAAGCCCAAGATCAAGCTGCCGCCGGGCGCCTGCGATACGCATTTCCATTTCATCGGCCCGCAGTCGCAATTCCCGCTCGTCCCGAACCATGTCTTCAGCCACTTGGATTTCGACGATGCGACGATCGAGGATTGGCTTCAGATGCAGGAGGCGCTGGGGTTGACGCGCGGGCTCCTCGTGCAATCGATGATGTACAAGAACAATTACGAGATCGCGCTGCATGGGCTCTCGCGCTTTCCCGAGCGGCTGCGCGCGGTGATCGCGCCCTGGGACCAGATCACCGATCGCGAGCTCGAGATCCTGACCAAGGCCGGCGTTATCGGCGCGCGCTTTGCCTGGCGCTTCGGCCCGACGCTCGACACCCGCATGGTCCATCGCGTGCACGAGCATGGCTGGTCGGCGCATTACTTGATCCATGACGACAGCTGGAACCGGCAGATCCTCGCTTCGCCCGGCCGCTTCGTCCTGGAGCATGTCGGCTATGTGAAGACGGAGAAGGGGACCAACAGCGCCGAGTTCAAATTCTTGCTCCAATGCCTCGATACCGGGCGGTGCTGGATCAAGATCAATCCGCGCTTCTCCTCGCAAGAGACGTTTCCGTTCGCCGATACCGATCCGATCATTCATAAGCTCGTGGCGCACGCGCCCAACCGGCTGCTCTGGTGCACCGATTGGCCGCATCCGCAATATTTCAAGCCGATGCC
>CAYMNX010000103.1:0-7772 GCA_964391905.1 uncultured Rhizobiaceae bacterium | reverse complement strand
CGCGCAAATCCGCGCCGGCCGGTTCCACCCGTTTCTCTACTGGGCAACGATCATCGCCTCGACGACGTTCGGCACCACCATGGCCGATTTCGCCGATCGCTCGCTCGGCATCGGCTATACCGGCGGCTCGGCGCTGCTGCTGCTTTGCCTTCTCGCGACCCTCGCGCTTTGGTACTGGTCGCTAGGCACCCTCGCCGTCGCCACCGTAAGCACGCCGAAGGTCGAGGCGTTCTATTGGGCGGCGATCACCTTCTCGCAGACGCTCGGCACCGCGCTCGGCGATTGGGCAGCCGATACCGGCGGGCTCGGCTATGAGGGTGGCGTGCTGGTATTCGCCGCCGCGCTCGCGCTCGTCGTTGCGCTCTACTTCGCAACGAACGTCTCGCGCGTGCTGCTGTTCTGGGCGGCCTTCATCCTGACGCGGCCGCTTGGCGCGACCGTCGGCGATTTTCTCGACAAGCCGCTGAGCGAGGGCGGCCTCGCTTTGAGCCGTCCGATCGCCTCGGCGGTGATTGCCGTCGTCATCATCGGCTGCATCCTTCTACTGCCGCAGCGGGCGGGGAGGCATCCGGGTCACGCCCCAGCCGCGTCGTGAGCCCGAGCTCGATACATTTACGGATGCAAAATAACGAAGGGGAGTTCTTCCCCGCGCACGAAGCGAGAGCCGGCCGCATCGTGCCGGCTCACGCCTTCGACGAGGACATCGATCACGATCAATAGAAAGCGTGCTTGGCGGCTTCGAACGACGCGTCGTCATAAGGGGCGCTCGAATTCCGCAGCTGCGCGCCCGCATTCTGGTCGGCCGCGAAGCTCGGCATCGCCGCCGCCACCACCGCACCGAACACCAGCGCCGAGACGCCTGCACGAAGAAGAGAGATGATATGCATGTTCCGCTCCTTAGTATCTCTGGAAGCCGCCCGATCGGCCGCTTCATGAGAGAAGCAGTACACGACACGCGGCAAAACGATAATCGGGGCAATGCGAGAAGTGGCGTTAGGCGAAACCAAATAATGGTCTCGACCTTTTCCGCTCCTGTCACGGCCCGCCGGGCGAGAAAAGGAAGAGGTTGCGCAGCACGCCCGGCGCCAAGGTGCTGAGCGCGTTGACCGAGATCTGCGGCTCGTCGAGCGAACCATAAAGACGAAAATTCGACGCGAAGATCCCCTGCCCCGCGCCGCCGACCAGAAGATTCCCGAGCAGCGGGATATTGCCGATGACGCTGTTGAGCGTATAGGCCGGAACGAGCGTGCCGGTGATGTCGATCTGCTTGGCCGCGCGATCGATGACGCCGCTCGCATTGATGCCGATCGCGCCGCCATAGGCGCGCGCGTTGTCGAGCGCGATCTTGCCGGTGCTGAACTCGACATTGCCTTGAAGGCGGCTGAAGGGAATGCCTTGGCCGGTCAGGAGCGCGTTGATGCCGGAGAGCGAGGCGAGCGACAAGAGCCGCGCCAGGGCCGGCGCGCGCACGACGCGATAGTCGGCGCCATCGGCCTTGGTCACGAGAACGCGCTGCCCGTTGCGATCCTCGGCATGGCCCGACAAATCGAAGCGGCCGCCGACGATATCGCCATAGATGCCGAGCAGCTTCAGGAGACCGCCGAAATCGTCGCTGGTGAGGGAGAAGGGCCGATCGGCATCGCCGCTGAAGCGCAGGCGCAGCGATGTCTTGTCGGAGAGTTTGGCGTCGACGCTCGCCTGCTGCCAATGATGGCCATCGCTTGCGAGCGACAGGGCGAGCGCGGTTGCCGCGCGGTCGGGCCCGAGCACGATGCGGTCGAGATGAGCATCGATCGCCAGCGGCGGTTCTGCGCCTTCGCTCGGCGGCGCCGCATCGAGCGCGTCGAGAAGTCCCGATGCATCGAAGCTCTTGCCGCTCGCGACGAGGCTCCAGCCGCCGCGCGGATCGCGATTTGCCCGGCCGCTGAAATCATTGGCGCCGCCCACGACATGATCGATGTTGACACTGCTGACGCCGCCCTTGTCATCGAAGCGCGCCGCGGCTTTGGCACTGATCCCGCCGCCTTCGAATGTCGCGTCGCGAATGCCCGTGACCTTGTCGTCGAGCAGGTCGAGCGCCAGCTGCGCCGTCGCGGGAACGCCCGCCGCTTTCTGGAGGCTCAGCTTCTTGACGTCGAGGCTCGCGGCGCCGAGATCGAGCGTCGCAAGGGCACGCGCGCGCTTGTTGGCGCCGAGATCGTAGCTCGCATCGACCGCAACCGGGCCGCTCAGCATATCGGCGGCGATATCGAGGCCGAGCGCCTGGCGCTGCGCATCGTCGAGCGTCGCCTTGACGCGGTAATGCGTTCTGACCGGCGCCTTCGCATCGAGGCTTTGCTTCCAGGAAAGATTGAGCGGCACGCCGGCGAGTTGCGCCGTGCCGTCGACCTGCACGGCGGCGGGATCGAGCTTCAGCTGCAGCGCGCCGTTGCTGAGATCGCGTCCGAGCATGACCGCGCCGAGCGCGACGTCGGTGAGCTTCGCATCGGCGCCATAGGCCACGTCTTTCGCCTGCAGATCGTTGAGGAGCGGGAAAGCGAAGCTGAGCTGCGCCGAAAAGCGCCCGCCGGCGCGCTTGGGATCGAGGCCGATATCGCGCGCATAGTAAAGCGGCGGCGTATCGAGCAGGGCCAGCGCGTCGACCAGCGAGCCTTGCGCCGCGACCGTGATCTTCGCCTGCTCGTCATGCGTATCGAGTCGATCGAAGCGCGCGGTCGCGGCGGTTGCGTGAATATCGCCGACATTGCCGCCCGTCGCCTTGAACTCGATTTGGGTGCGATCGAAACGCGCGGTTCCGGCGACATTCCGGACCGGCGGCAAGGGCCGAAAATACTCGACCGTCAGGCCGGTAAAGCTCATCGTGCCGTCGAACTGGCGGATAGCGACAGGCTCGCTCGTCTCGGGCCGGAGATCGACATGCGCATCGACCTGCGCGTCGAGCGCATCGACCGTGCCCTCGCGAATATGCTGCGTGACCCAATTGCGGGGCGAGACCGCCGCGCGCTCCGGCCAAAGGCGCGGAAAATCGGCGAGCTTCAGCCCTTGCGCCGCGAGCGTCAGCTTCGCGTCGAGCGCCTGCGGCGCCCCGCCGGACAAGAGATCGGGACCGACGCCATCGAGCGTTCCCGCGGCGGTGACCGTGCCGGGATCGAGATCGAGCGACAGGCGGCCGAGATTGATCCGGCCGGCCATCGCATCGTAGCCCGCTTCGAGCTTCGCGCCCGCAATCGCGAGCACGCCGCCGGCGAAGTCCGCATCGCGCAGCTCGCCCTTGCCGAGCGACAGATCGACGATCGCATCGCGCAAGGTGAGGCGCCTGGGATCGAATTCGGCGCGGAACTCGCCCGATACCGGCACGCCGATCGCAGCGAGGCCGGCGAGCGACGGCGCCGCCCCGGCCCAGTCCGCGGGCTTGAGATCGCCGAAGCCGAGCCGCACGACAAACTGACCGAAAGCCGGCAGGAAGGTGAAATCGCCGTCGACCCGCGACGCGCCAGCGCCGTCGCCCGCAACGATGCGGAAGCTTCCGCCGGTGCGATCGCGCGCGCGCGTCAGCGAGGCATCGGCTTCCGCCGCATGCCATTCAACGCCGAGCGCGCGATCCTCAACCGTGAGGCTTGCATGCTCGATCGAGACCGCGGTGAGATGGCCGAGCGCGCCCCTGCCGTCGGGCGGCCGGACCAAATCGCCGATCAGCTTCTGTCCCCAGTCCTCGGCGGCATCGGAGGCGAGATCGCCGACGCCGAGATGAAAGCTGCCATCGGGGCTGCGATCGAGGCGCAGCTCCGGCTTATTGATGGTGATGCGCATCGGCGCGAGCACGCCGACGAGGGCCGCGCGCGGGCTGAGTTCGAGCGCCAGATCGCCCAGGGTGAGCGCGTTCGCGCCGCCATCCCGCGTCAGGTGAACGCCGCGCGCCAGCACGCGCATCCGCCCCCCTTCGAGGCTCAGCAAGGTGTGATCGACGGTCACCGTCACGTCGGTGCCCCGCGACAGCATCGAGGCAACGAAAGGCGCCACCGCATCGAGCGAGATCGGGCCGCGCGACAAGAGCCAGACGCCGAAGCCGGCGATGACGGCGAGCCCCGCGACCAGCCCCGCGAAAAGGCGCAGCAGGATGGAGACGGCGTGGCGGGTCATCGGCGCGACCACGCCGACATTGCTTTCCCTCCCCCCTTGAGGGGGAGGGTCAGGGAGGGGTGCTCATCGCCGCTCATGGACAGCCCGCTGCGTCTTCACCCCCCACCCGGCAACGCTGACGCGTTGCCGACCTCCCCCTCAAGGGAGGAGGTGATGAGAGGCTGCCAATCTCTAACTGCTCTCATTGCGCACACATCGTCCCACGCTTGACCGCTGTGGCTCTTGCGCGCAGTGTTGCCGCGCCTCATAGCTCTAATACCGATGACGAACGCTTTATCGTCGCTCTCCCTCTATCAGGATCTGCCGGCGCCGTCCGACGCCAAAGCCGCCGAGATCGGCTTGGCGCGCTGGCTCGATGCGGCACAAGAAAGCAAGGATTCGGGCCTTGCCGCCGCGATGCGCGATCTCGTCGCCGCAAAACCCGGTCTGCGGCTCATCCACTCGCTCTTCGGCAATAGCCCCTACCTGACCCAATCCTGCCTAACCGAGCCGGGCTTCGTCCTGCGGCTGGTCGAGCACGGGCATGACGCTACTTTCGCCGAGATTCTCCATCGGCTCAACCACGATCTCGCACTCGTGACGGACCGCGCCGCGCTGACGGCGGCGCTCCGCGTCGAGAAACGCCGCGCCGCGCTCGTCATCGCGATCGCCGATCTTGCGGGTCTCTGGCCGCTCGCGCGCGTGACGGCGGCGCTCAGCGATTTCGCCGAAGGCGCGCTGCGGGTCGTCGTGCACCATCTGCTTGCATCAGCGCAGACGGCCGGAAACCTGGCGCCCGGCGATCTTGCGAAGAGCGGCTTCATCGTGCTCGGCATGGGCAAGCTCGGCGCGCGCGAGCTCAACTATTCGAGCGACATCGATCTCATCCTTCTCTTCGACGCCGAGCGCACGCCCTATACCGGCCGGCGCGACGTACAGGCCTTTTTCATCGGCCTCTCGCAAGAGCTGGTGCAGCTGATGGCCGAGCGCACCGCGCATGGCTATGTCTTCCGCACCGATCTGCGGCTGCGGCCCGATCCCGGCTCGACGCCGCCGGTCGTCGCGCTCGGCGCGGCGCTCAGCTATTACGAGAGCGCAGGCCAGAATTGGGAGCGCGCGGCCCTCATCAAGGCGCGGCCGGTCGCCGGCGATATCGAGGCGGGCGCCGCCTTCCTCGCCGAGCTGCGGCCGTTTCTGTGGCGCAAGAATCTCGATTTCGCGGCGATCCAGGACATCCACTCGATCAAGCGCCAGATCAACGCGCATCGCGGCGGCGCCAAGATCGCGGTCGAGGGCCACAACATCAAGCTCGGCCGCGGCGGCATCCGCGAGATCGAGTTTTTCGCGCAGACGCAGCAGCTGATCTGGGGCGGACGAAAGCCGGAGCTGCGGCTCGCCCGCACGCTCGATGCGCTCAACGCGCTCGTCGCCGCCGATCTCGTCACAGCCGAGGCGAACGAGCAGCTGACCGAGGCCTATCACTTCCTGCGCAAGCTCGAGCACCGGCTGCAGATGATCGACGACGCGCAGACCCACACCTTGCCGACCGATCCCGCCGCCCTCCACCGCGTCGCGATTCTCATGGGCTTCGCCACGACCGAGGATTTCGCGCGCGCGCTCATTGCCGAGCTCAGCGCGGTCGAAGGCGTCTACATGCACCTCTTCGAGGAAGCGCCGAGCCTCTCCGCCCCCGGCAATCTCGTCTTCACCGGCACCGAGGACGATCCCGACACGCTCGAGACCCTGGCCAAGCTCGGCTTTGCCGATCCCTCGGCCGTCTCATCGGTCGTGCGCGGCTGGCATCACGGGCGCTATCGCGCGACGCGCAGCCAACGTGCGCGCGAGCTCCTGACCGAGCTCATGCCCGGCCTGCTCGCCGCTTTCGGCGCCTCGCCCAATCCCGACACTGCCCTGCTGCGCTTCGATTCGTTTCTCCAGCGGCTGCCGGCGGGCGTGCCGATCTTCTCGCTCTTCTACAACAACCCGCGGATCATGGGCCTCGTCGCCGAGATCATGGGCGCGGGAACGCGGCTCGCCGATGCCGTCGCGCGCCGGCCGATGCTGCTCGACGCGGTGCTCGCGACGAGCTTCTTCGAGCCGGCGCCGCCACCGCAGGCGCTCGCGACCGAGCTCGACGCGCTTCTCGACGGCGCCACCCATTACGAGGAGATGCTCGATCTCGCGCGGCGCTGGGTCAGCGAGCGGAAGTTCAAGATCGGCGTGCAGCTCTTGCGCCATTGGCTCAATGGCGAAACCTCGGGCGCGGCCTTCGCCGATATCGCCGAGACCGCGATCAAATGCCTCCTGCCGCGCGTCATCGCCGAGTTCGAGCATGGCAACGGCAAGGTCGCGGGCGGCGAGATGGTGGTGCTGGGCCTCGGCAAGCTCGGCAGCCGCGAGATGACCATCACCTCCGATCTCGACCTCGTCTTCATCTACGACGCGCCGGAATCGGTCGAAGCGTCCGACGGACCCCGCCCCTTGCCGGTTTTGACCTATTACACGCGCCTGTCGCAGCGCTTCATCAATGCGCTGACGGCGCTCACCGCCGAGGGCGGCCTCTACGATGTCGATATGCGGCTCCGGCCGTCGGGCACGTCCGGCCCCGCGGCCTCGTCCTTCACCGCCTTCAAGCGCTATCATCAGGAGCTGGCCTGGACCTGGGAGCAGATGGCGCTGACCCGCGCCCGCATCATCGCCGGCGCGCCGCGCCTTGCGGCGGCGACGCAACAGGAGATTCGCGCGATCCTCACCCGCGCGCGCGATTTGGGGCAGCTCGCGATCGATGTCGACGATATGCGCCGGCGCATCGAGGAGAGTCACCGCGATCCCCCCTTCTGGGACGTGAAGCATCGCCGCGGCGGCATGCTCGATATCGAGTTCATCAATCAGTATCTGCAGCTGCGCACGGCGGCGGAACGGCCGGCGGTCCTCAACGTCAACACGGTCGACGCGCTGCGCGGGCTCGAGCGCGCCGGGATCTTGGCCGCGGGCGCGGCCGATGATCTGGTGCAGGCCTTGACCTTGTGGCGCAATGTTCAGGGCCTCTTAAAGCTCACCGCCGAGGAGCCGTTCGACGAAGCGGCGGCACCGCCGGCCTTGAAGGCGATCCTCGCCGCTGGCGCAGGCTCGGTTGACTTCGGCACGCTCAAAGAGGATATGGAAGCCGCCGCGCTGCGCGCGCGATCGCATTACGACGCGATCCTGGCGGCGCCGGCGAAAGCAGCGCGCAAGCGCGCGCCGCCGCCGGCATCGCCGACGCCGCGCCGATCACAATAAAATGGAGGTCGAAGCATCATGACGATCGAGGTGGGCGACAAGGCGCCGGATTTCACCTTGCCGACCGATGGCGACGGCACGGTCACGCTGTCGAAGCTCAAGGGCAAGAAGGTCGTGCTCTATTTCTATCCGAAGGACGACACCTCGGGCTGCACCGCCGAGGCTTGCGCCTTTCGCGATCTCTTCCCGCGCTTCAAGAAAATGGATGCGACGGTGATCGGCATCTCGCGCGATAGCGTCAAGAGCCACGACAAGTTCAAGAAAAAGTACGAGCTGCCCTTCACCCTCGCCTCGGACGAAGCTGGCAAGGTCACCGAGGAATACGGCGTCTGGGTCGAGAAGAGCATGTATGGCCGCAAATATATGGGCTTCGA
>CAYMNX010000102.1:0-8858 GCA_964391905.1 uncultured Rhizobiaceae bacterium | reverse complement strand
CAGGGAGCCGGCTGCGCGCCGTGTGCGGCCGGGGCTATACTCTCGGGAACGGGACCAAGAGCGGTGGTTCGGCCGCTGGACAGGAGAGAGCCCGTCTGGGAGTGTGACCTTGAAGCTGCCGATGCCCGATGCGATCGATTGCGACCTTCACCCGGCGGTGCCGACGACGAAGGTGCTGCTGCCCTTTTTCGACGACTATTGGCGCGACGCAATCGTCAGCCGCGGCATCGACCGCCTCAATCTTGACATTACCGCCTATCCGCCCGGCGCGCCTTTGTCCGGCCGTTCCGATTGGCGGCCGAAGCAGGGGAGCCCCGGCAGCGACATCGAGCTGATGCGCCGCCAGGCGCTCGACGGCTTCGGGACGCGCCTCGCGATCCTCAATTGCCTGCACGCGGCGCAGATCTTTCACAGCGAGGATATGGGCGCGGCTTTTTGCCGGGCGATCAATGACTGGCTGACCGCCGAATGGCTCGATCGCGAGCCGCGCTTTCGTGCTTCGATCGTGATCCCGACGCAAAGCATCGAGCTCGCCGTCGAGGAGATCGAGCGCCGCGCACCCGATGGTCGTTTCGTCCAGGTGCTGATGCTCGCGGGCGATGAAATGCCGCTGGGCCGGCGCCATTATTGGCCGATCTACCGCGCCGCAGAGCGCCATGGCCTGCCGATCGGCATCCATGCCGGCAGCACCTATCGCCATGCGCCGACGCCGGGCGGCTGGCCCTCCTATTATCTCGAAGACTATGTGAGCTATGCCGGCGCCTTCGAGAGCACGCTGCTGAGCCTCGTTTCCGAGGGCGTTTTCGTCAAATTTCCGAAGCTCAAAGCGGTGTTCATCGAATCGGGCTTCACCTGGCTTCCCGCCTGCCTGTGGCGCTTCAAGAAGACCTGGCGCGGCGTCCGCAGCGAGATTCCCTGGGTCGATCGCCCGCCCTCGGAGATCGTGCGCGAGCACATCCGCTTCACCTTGCAGCCGATCGACGGGCCGCCACATCCGGGGCAGCTCGAGCTCGTGCTCGAACAGATGGGATCGGACGCGCTGCTCTTATTCTCGACCGATTATCCGCACTGGCAATTCGATGGCGATGCGGTGCTGCCGCCAGGCTTGCCCGATGCGCTGGTCCGCAAGATCCTCATCGATAATCCGCTCTCGACTTACCCGCGCCTCGGCGCGACGGTTTCATCGCCCTTGAAGGAGCGCACGCCATGACGACCGAAGTTCTGGAGCGCAAGCGAACCGATAAAGAGACGCGTCTCCACGTCATCGATTGCGACATTCACCCGACCATGACCTCGCTCGGCGATCTCAATCCGTGGCTCGCAAAGCGCTGGCAAGACCATATCGTCACCTACGGCGAGTTCGTGCGCCAAGGCCTGTCGAAGACGCTCTCGCATCCGCGCATGCAGCCGGCCGTATCGCGCGCCGATGCCTGGCCGCCCACCGGCGGTCTGCCGGGCTCGCATCTGCCTTTCATGCAAGAGCAGCACCTCGATCCCAACGGCGTCGATTACGGCGTGCTGCAGCCCTTGCGGCCCAATGGCAATTCGCAGCGTAATCTCGATTTCGGTGCCGCGCTCTCGACGGCCGTCAATGAATGGCAGATGGAAGTCTGGACCCGCAAGGACAAGCGGCTCAGAGGCTCGATCGCGGTCACGCAGGAATGGCCCGAGGCCGCGGTCAAAGAGATCGAGCGCCGCGCCGGCAATCCCGATTTCATCCAGGTATCGCTGCCGCCACGCTCCGATGAGCCGCTGGGCCGCCGCCGCTACTGGCCGATCTATCGCGCCGCGGCCGAGCACAATCTGCCGATCGGACTTCACGTCTCGGGCGTCAACGGCCACACCTCGACGGCATCGGGCTCGCCCTCTTATTACATCGAGGAGCATCACAACAATGTGCAATCGATGCAGGGGCTGGTGACGAGCCTCGTCATCGAAGGCGTGTTCGAGCACTTCCCGAGCCTCAAAGTCGTGCTCATCGAAGGCGGCTTCGCCTGGGTGCCGGCACTCTGCTGGCGACTCGACAAGCATTGGGCGAAGATGCGCGACGAGGTCCCGCATCTGAAGCGCCCGCCCTCCGAATATATCCGCGAGCATATCTGGTATACGACCCAGCCGATGGAGGAGCCGGAAAATCCCGAGCACATCATCGATCTCATCGATTGGATCGGCTGGGACCGGCTTTTATTCTCGACTGATTATCCGCATTGGGATTTCGACGATCCGCACACCGTCTTCAAGGTGAAGCTCAGCGACGCAAAGAAACAACAGCTTTTCCGCGGCAACGCCGCCAAGCTCTACGGGCTTCCATAGAATGAGTCGGCATGTCGTCGCGACCGTTGGCGAGATTCCCGCAGGCGGCAGCAAAAAGGTGACCGTGAAGGGGCGCGAGATCGCCCTCTTCAATGTCGCGGGCGACTATTTCGCTTTTTTCGACCGCTGCCCCCATGCCGGCGCCTCGCTCTGTGCCGGCAAGAGCGTGGCGCGAGTCGCGACGAGCGAGCCCGGCCACTATCGTCTCGAGCGCGAACATCCGATGCTGCGGTGTCCGTGGCACGGCTGGCAATTCGACATCAAGACCGGGCAAGCGTGGTGCGATCCCGAGACGCTCAAGGTGCGGAACTACCCGGTTGTGATCGAGAACGGCGCGCAGCTGAGCAAGGAGCCTTTCGTCGCCGAGACCTTTCCCGTCTCGATCGATCAGGACTACATCGTCATTGAAATGTGAGGAACATGGATCTCGCGATTATTTCCGTTGCCGACCACTATCCCGACCGTGCGCGCAGCGTCGGGGCGTTCTACCGTGAGGTGATCGATCAAGCCGCGCTCGCCGACCGGCTCGGCTACAAGGCCTTCTTCATCGCCGAGCATCACTTCCATCCTTACGGCGCGGTTCCAAATCCCGCGGTCATTCTGTCGGCGATCGCACAACGCACCGAGCGCATTCTGCTCGGCCCCGCGGTCACGATCCTGCCCTTCCGCGATGCCAAAACCGTGGCCGAGGATTATGCGATGCTCGACCAGCTCTCAGGCGGCCGCGTCGTACTGGGTCTCGGCTCGGGCTATCTGAAGCACGAATTCGCCGGCTTCAATCGCGACCCCGCCGAAAAGCGCGAGCGCTTCGATGAAGGATTGGGGCTGGTGAAGCGCCTCCTCGCCGCCGAGCGCGTCAGCTTCACGGGCCGCTTCAACACGATCGAAGCGGTGCAACTCAATGTGCAGCCCGCCCAACCGCAAGTGCCGGTCTATGTCGCCGCCTTGAACAAGGACGCCGCCTATTACATCGGCCGCCAGGGCAATGGGCTGATGACGATCCCTTACGGCACGCTCAACCGTTTCGACGAGATCGGTCCGCTCGCCGCGGCTTTCGAGCGCGGTCGAGGAGAAACGAACGCACCGCTCATGCCGCATGGCCTCTCGCCGCACATCGCCGCGTTTCACGCCCATGTCGCGCGCAGCGAGGCCGAGGCCGAGCGCACGGTTCGCGCACCCTTCGAGCTCTATTGCCGCACCCGACTTTATGCGAAGCCCTGGAGCTATGACCAGATTCGCGAGACCGGGCTGGCACTCTTCGGCTCGGTCGAGAGCGTCGCGGAAAAGCTGATCGCGCTGCGCCGGATGGGCATTACCACCGTCAGCTTGATGATGAATTTCGGCGCGATGGACAAGGACGCGGTCGAAGAATCGATGCGGCTCGTTATGAGCGAGGTCCTGCCGCGCGTCCGGACGGCGAGCGGATAACCTCCCGCTCTCACCCTTGCGAGCGCGCGCGCTGACATTGGTCGCTCTTCGTCATTGTCGTCGTATTGCGCTCAGCCGAGTTCTTGGGCGAGTCCGATGAGAAGCCCTTCAGGCCCGCGGATGTAGCAGAGCCGATACGCGTCTTTATACTGCACTACTTCGCCGACGAGCTGTGCGCCGCGATTGCGGAGTCTTTCAAGCGTCTCGTCGATGTCGTCCACGGCGAACATGACGCGGAGGTAGCCCAGAGCGTTAACCGGGGCGTTGCGGTGATCCGCGACGGCAGGCGGCGTGAGGAAGCGGCATAGCTCGAGCCGGCCGTAGCCGTCCGGCGTACGCATCATGGCAATCTCGACGCGCTGATCGCTGAGGCCGGTGACACGTCCGGCCCATTCTCCTTCGATCGTGGCCCGCCCTTCGAGCTCGAGGCCGAGCTCGCGAAAGAAATCAATCGTCCCTCCGAGGTCATCGACGACGATTCCTACGTTGTCCATCCGCTTGAGCGCCATGCGTCCAATCTACAAAATGCCGTCTAGGCCGTAAACTCATGAAGCTGCTTGCCATGTGAGCAAGTGGTTGATTGAGGGCTCGGACAGGGGGCCTTGTGATGCGTCGCCGGTTCGATCTGACAAATTTTGAATGCGCCGACAATTTCCTCGCGCCATCACGCTCTTCGCGACTGGTATCTGGATTGAACGCTTATGAGGCTTCAGCCTACACGATCGATGCTTGTCGCCTCGCCGTGCAATGACGACTTAGGACGTGACTGCCTCCAGCATATACTCCGCCGCCTTCTCGGCGATCATAATAGTCGGCGCGTTGGTGTTGCAGCCTGTGACACTGGGCAGTCTCGAGCAATCGGCGACGCGCAGGCCGGCGATGCCGTTGACGCGCAACTCTTCATCGACCACCGCTTCGGTGTCGGCGCCCATGCGGCAGGTACCGGCCGGGTGGCTCGCGGTTGCGCAATTGTTGCGAATCCAACCGTCGAGCGCGGCTTGTTCCAAGAAATTCGGACCGGGACTCACCTCTGCGGCGACGAGGCTTTTGAGCGGCGCTTCGGCGAAGATCGCGCGCACGGCGTTGAGCCCGCCACGCAAGGTGTCGAGATCGTAGGGATCATCGAGCAGATTCCAAAGGATGCGCGGTCGGTCGGTAGGATCGGCCGAGCGCAAGGTCAAGCGGCCACGGCTGCGCGGATGCAACACCGCGACGCGGCTCGAGAAGCGATGCGCAATCGGCTTTTTGATTCCTGGAAACCAGATCGTAGCATCGGGCGCGATCGGACTGACCAAGAGTTCGATATCGGGCCGCTCGCTCTCGACACGCGTGCGCAGGAAAGAGACGCATTGAAGCGGCATGCTGCCGACGTAGCCGGAGCCGAATACCGCCCATTGCGCGACCGAGAGGGCGAGCCGGTCCCAGCGCAGCCCATCGATGAGCGAGAGCGGCTCGCTCATGTCGAAGGTGATGACGGCGTTGACATGGTCGTGAAGATTGCGGCCGACGCTCGGCCGATCGAGCACAGGCGCAATCCCGAGCGCCTTCAGCTCGTCGGCTGGCCCGATGCCCGATAGCAGCAGGAGCTGCGGCGAGTTATAGGTGCCGCCCGACAATACCACTTCGCGAGCGGCATGAGCGCGGCAGAGCTCGCCGTTCCGATCATACTCGACGCCGATCGCGCGGCCCTTCCCGATCAGAACGCGCTGCGCCAAGGCACGGGTCTTCACCGTAAGGTTGGGTCGCCTTATCGCGGGACGCAGAAACGCGCGCGCGGTCGAATAACGCCGGCCATTGCCAATGGTGAAATCGGGGAAGGCGATGCCTTCGGGCTTTTCCCCGTTGTAATCATCGGTCGTGGGAAAGCCCAATTTACCAGCCGCTTCGCTGAAGAGCGCATGAAGCGGGCTTTTCTTTACGCCGCGCGAGACCGTCAGCAACCCCGACGCACCGTGATATTCGCTCGCGCCGCGCCAGCTATTCTCCGAGCGCCTGAAGTAGGGCAGCACATCGGCATAGCCCCAGCCCTTGAGCCCCATCTGCCGCCACTCGTCGTAATCGGCCGGATGGCCCCGTGCATAGATCATTGCATTGATCGACGAGCTGCCACCAAGAACCTTGCCGCGCGGAATGACGATCTCGCGGTTGTTGCAATGCGGCTCTGGCTCCGTCACATAGGGCCAATTGACGCTGTGGTGCCGGCTGATTCTCAACATCGCGAGCGGCATATGGATATAGGGATGCCAATCGCGGCCACCGGCCTCGAGCAGCAGCACCTTGGCATTGCGATCGGCGCTCAAGCGATTGGCGAGGACGCAACCGGCAGATCCGGCCCCGACAATGATATAATCGTAGGAACTCGCCGCGCGCTTGCCGACCGTCACCGCTTCCTTCCGATTTGCTGGTCGATGAAGGCGATGATCTTCGAGATGGCGTCCTTGGCCGCTGGCGAGGAAGGATCGCTGCGCAGGAGATCGTAAGCCGGCCCTTCGAAGAATTCGACTTCCACCGCGCCGCCCCGGATGCGGTAATACGCAACGAACTGATCGAGAAGATGGCGCGGATGCAGCTGGTCGATCGGGTTCTGGAGATAGAGGATGTTCGGCAGCTCGACCTTATCGGCACGCTGGAGCGCGAGCACCGGGCTGCCCTCACCCATCGCCGCCTCGGTCAGCCAGTATTTCTCCTGGAGCGCAACCGGGCCGCCGCGATCCTGATAGACCTGCTCGCCCGGCGTCTTGGCCTTGTGACTGCGATAGCGACCCAAGGGACAAATCACCGGCCATAAGGTCACGACATAAGGGACACGCGCATCGCAGTCGGCGCCCGGCAGCGGGATTGCGCAATAGCGCGGATCGCGCGGCTTCAGACCGTTGAGCACGACGAGATGGCCGCCGCTCGACGTGCCCATGCTGCCGACCCAATCGGGGCGCGTGTCGAAGCGTTGCGCCTCGGCTTTCAGCCAGCGTATGCCATAGTTCACATCGGCGACCGAGCCTGGATAGGTCGCGTCGGGCGGGTTGCGAAAATCGAGCGCGGCGACGACGACGCCGCCTTGGGCGACCGCCGCATTGATCGTGTCGTTATTGGTGCGATGGCCCGCGCACCACGCGCCGCCATGCGCCTCGACCAGGGCGGGAAACGGCCCCGCGCCGCGCGGACGGAAGAGACGCGCCAGAAACGGCTTCTCGCCATGCCGCAGATATTCGACTTCCTCGATATCGACCGCGTATCCCATTCCTCCCTGCCCTGCGCCTTTTGCCACCTTCAGCGGCGCGAGCCCATGCTAGCCGAAATGCGCGGCGCGGGCATCCACTCCGCTCTGCCGCTTCAGGGTAAAAACGTCTCGGCCTCGGCCCAGAGCCGGCGCAAGAATTCGCTCGCGGGGCTCGGGGGCGCGCGAAAGCGGCGGCCTGGCCCGCCCAGAGTTGCATGCGATGAGCGTCGCTCGCGTTTGAGAGCCCTCCGTCATGATCCGTTACCTCGTCGAAAATCTACGCCACCGCGAGAAACGGAGCTTCGCGCGAAGCGCGTAGCACCGATCTAAAAACGCTGCGGCGATCCGATTTTACGGCGGATGGCGTCTTGCGCCATGACCGGCAATCTGAAATCCTTCGAGAGGATCGTTGAAGCGGAGGAAGCCATGAAGCCACGCGAGCGAGCCGCCTATTCCGCGATCGTCGATCGCGCGCCCTTGCATTTTCCCGAAGGCGTGCGGCTCGTCATTTGGCCGGTCGTCAATCTCGAAGTCTGGGAGATCGAGCGGCCGATGGCGCGCCAGGTCTTGCCTGCGCCCACCGGAGTCGCCGTGATACCCGACCTTCCCAATTGGAGTTGGCATGAATATGGGATGCGCGTCGGCGTGTGGCGCTTCTTCGACGCTTTCGACCAACGCGGCATTCGCTCGACCCTCTCGATCAACGCGCAAGTAATCGACGTCTATCCGCGCGTTGCCGCGGCGGCGCGCGAGCGGAACTGGGAATTCATGGGCCATGCCTTGGTTCAAATGCCGATCCATCAAATGAATGATCAACGCGCCATGATCACGGAAGCGCTTCAAAAGCTCGAGACTTTCACCGGCAAGCGACCGCGCGGCTGGCTCGGGCCGGGTCTCACCGAGACCGAGGACACGCCGGACCTGCTGGCCGAGGCGGGCGTCGGCTATGTCGGCGATTGGGTCTATGACGACGAGCCGTCGGAGATCGCAACGAGAGCGGGGCCGCTCGTCACCTTGCCCTATACGGTCGAGCTCAACGATATTCCGATGATGATGGTGCAGCACCATCGCTCGGAGGTGTTCTTCGAGCGCGCGCGGGACCAGTTCGACCGGCTTTATCGCGAAGGCGCGAACCGCGCGAAGATCCTCTGCTTCGCCATCCACCCTTACATCAGCGGCGCACCGCATCGGATCAAATATCTCGAAACGTTTCTCGATTACGCGCGCAGCCATGCCGGCGTCGCCTTCTGGACCGGCGATGAAATTCTCGACTGGTATCTTAAAAGCCGCAGCCTCAAATAGAGTCGTGGTCGAGGTGAAGAACTCTCATCGGCGCGCCATAATAGGAGCGCCGGCGGAAAACGGAGTGCGTTTTCATGGCACAAAAAGTGAATCATCGCTGGGGCTTTGCGACGCGCGGCATTCATGCGGCGCAAGAGCCCGATCCCTCGACCGGCGCCGTGATCACGCCGATCTATGCGACCTCGACCTTCGTGCAGGAAAGCCCTGGCATCAACAAGGGCTATGATTATGCGCGCTCGCACAACCCGACGCGCCTCGCCTTCGAGCGCTGCGTCGCCGATCTCGAAGGCGGCACGCGCGGCTTCGCCTTTGCTTCAGGCCTTGCCGCCGAGGCGACGATCCTCGACCTCCTCGATCACGGCAGCCACGCGATCGTCTCCGACGATCTCTATGGCGGCTCTTACCGTTTGTTCAGCCGCGTTCGTCAGCGCTCGTCGGGCCTCGAGATCAGCTATGTCGACTTGACCGACCATCAGGCGCTCGAAGCGTCGATCCGACCGAATACGCGATTGATCTGGATCGAGACGCCGACCAATCCGCTCTTGAAAATCGTCGATCTTGAAAAGGTCGCGGCACTGGCCCGCCCGCGCGGCATCCT
>CAYMNX010000101.1:0-2920 GCA_964391905.1 uncultured Rhizobiaceae bacterium | reverse complement strand
TATTGAAATCCGTGACCTGATGTCGCGCTATTTACATCGTCCGAACGACGGCGCCGACCAGGCTCAAGAGCCTGGTCGGCGTCCGTCGTTTCGAGCTTTCGCTTTCACCCAAGGCGCTCCATGCGGAACAGCGTGATACGTTTGTCGTTTCTTCTTCTCGGCGCTGCGGCGCTCGCTCTGCCGGACGGTCCTGCATCGGCACAACAATTCTCGGCCGAGCTCGTCTATATGCGCCCCGGCGACCAGCCTGACGAGCGCGGCAGTCTCTATCTCTCGGATGGCAAGGTGCGCATCGAGACGCGGGATGTCGGCGGCGGTTTCTTTCTTGTCGATAGCAAGCGCGATACGGCCTTCTTCGTGAGGCCAGGGCAGCGCATCTTCATGGACGCCAAACAATCGAGCAAGCTGACTCAGATTTTCGTTCCGGTTGATCCGAACGAGCCCTGCCGCCAATGGCAAGCGATGGCGATCGTCGCGGGGGCCTCGGGACCGGGCGGTCAATGGCGTTGCGAGCGGATCGGATCCGAGCCGATCGACGGCCGCACCACGATTCGATACCGCATCCTATCGCCCGATCATCAACAGGACGATGGCTGGATCGATCCGCAGCTCAAATTTCCGATCCGAATCCACACCGCCGACGGCGCCACCATCGAGCTCGACGACATCCGCGAAGGAACGCAGCCGGCGAGCCTCTTCGAGATACCGGCCGGTTATCGCAAGTTCGATCCGCAGGCTCTCATCGACCGCATCAAACAAAGCGATGTTTGGGTCGAGCCGACGCGTTAGCGCATCATACCGGATTGTTGGTGTGAGCCATCTGTTTCGCCAAAGCCCGACGGCAATCCATACCAAAATCTAATGTTCCGGTGTCATCTGACTGTCATATCGCCTCCATACTGTGCGCCGACGAAAACATCATTTTGGAGATGATCATGATGATATCGAACGTTGCGCCGCACGGAGCGTGGCGCACCGCGTTGCGTACCTGCCTTCTTGCGGGAACGGCGCTCGTCAGCGTGGCGGGCACGAGCTTTGCCAATCCCTTCGATTCGTCCGACCGCTTCGGGTCCGACGGGTTCGCCGATAAAGGGAGAGACAACGACCACTTCAAAGACGGCGACCAGGACAGAGACCATCATCGCGACCGGGATGAGGATAAGCGCTTCCGTCTCGAACACGATTCGCTGGTGATCAGCAGCACCGCCTATGAAAAGACGAAAGGCGCCATCGCCAATCTGACCGTCGGCACGAAGCTTGCCAAATCCGCCACGGCGACCAGCCAGGCCATCACCGGCAACAATTACGTTACCGTTTGGAACAATGAGTCGGTCGATGGCAACTTCAGCGTGACCACTCCGGTCGAGCTGACGGATATCAATCCGCACAGTGGCCATGTTTTCCACCAGATTCAGGTTCCGACCGATCAAGTCGTCACGAGCTTCGCTTCCAAATCGGAGCTGAGCATCCATATCACCAAGGATCGCTGGAACCAGCCTCACCTCGTGTTCCTCGCCTATGCCGGCGCCGGCATCGGCGCGCTCGACGTGTCGAATTCCGATGCCGTTCCGGGCCAGGACCCGACGAACCCCGTCACCTTCGCCTTCGGATCGACTTATGCGCATGCGCGCACGATCGTATCGATGGATGAGGACGGTCGCTTCGTCTACACGCCGACGATCGCCTATGGCGGCGACAATGGCCGGTCGGCGCTGCTGGGCTCCAATGGGTTCTATTATACCGTCGGCAATTCCAACAACGGCAATGCCTCGACCTTCGGCGCCGGCAACGGCACCGATCCCGACGTCACAGAAACGACGGGTCTCGAGGTTGTGAAGCCGATCGACGCCTTCTGGTCGAATGTGAAGATCCCTGCCGGCAATTCGGCCGAGGTCGACCCGCTGCTCCAATTCACCTTCAATGGCAAGGCCGATAAGGCAGGCAAGGATACCAACTATCGCGGCGTGACCGAATTCGGCGGCGCGCTTTACTTCACCAAGGGGAGCGGCAGCAACGGTATCGATACGGTCTATACCGTCAGCCCGCTGCCGACGGTGGCGAATGCGGCTGCGGCCACGATCGGCATCGTTCCGGGCTTCCCGACCGATTCGGCGAAATCGACCGACGGCAACTTCACGCCCTTCGCCCTGTTCTTCGCGAACGCGACGACGATGTATGTGACGGATGAAGGCTCGGGCAATGCGACCGATCAGGCGACCCATGCGGGTCTCCAGAAATGGAGCCTCGTGAATGGCGCCTGGCAGCTTGACTACGTGCTGACCAAGGGACTGATCGGCACCGTCGACAGCAATCTCAACGGCTATGATGGTCCCTATCCCGATGTGACGACCGTGGGTCTGCGCAACCTGACCGGCGTCGTCGACAAGAACGGCACGGTGACGCTCTGGGCGACGACTGCGACTTCGAGCGCATCAGGCGATAGCGGCGCCGACCCGAACAAGGTGGTGCGGATCACCGACAAGCTCGCGGCCACGACCCTGACCGGCGCGGTCGCGCAGGAAATGAACAACGATTTTCGTCCAGGGGGGCTCGCAAGTCAAGCAACGAGGTGGCGAGGCGGCTCTATTTGATGTACCCCAATGCTCGAAGCCGATCCAACACGTCTTTGGGCAGCTGCATGGCCCGCTGCGTCGAGGAGGCGGTCCGCGAGACGGCAAACATCTGCAGTTCTCTTAGCAACTGCTGGGAGAGGGCATCGTTGGCCACTCGTGCTTCCGGGAGGCGGGCCACGCGGAAAGTGGCGGCGGTGCCTTGAGCATCAACAACGACCTTCGTCGAATCCGTTCTGACGTTCCGCAGCAGCGGCGAGGTCCACACCGGCGGCGCCTCGCCGGCCGGCGTTTCAACGTGGCGTAATTCGGCAAACGTAAGCTCGCGCACCGGCCGGCCCTCGCGGATC
>CAYMNX010000100.1:0-5190 GCA_964391905.1 uncultured Rhizobiaceae bacterium | reverse complement strand
AACCGGGGCCCCAGCCGCGCACTATCTCTCCTGCATTGACGCAAGGTGGCCGACGCAACTAGAACCTAGCCGCCGGACGGTCCGGCGGACGCCTGTGGTGCCCCTGGTCCATGGCGCCCCTTGTAGGAGTGTAGCTCAATTGGTAGAGCACCGGTCTCCAAAACCGGGGGTTGGGGGTTCGAGCCCCTCCACTCCTGCCAGCCTCAGCTTAGGACTAGAAATATTCTGACGAGGGCGCTATATACTGCGCCTTCCCAACGGATTAAGATGGCAAAAATCACCCCGCTCGAGTTTCTGCGGCAGGTCCGCCAGGAAGTTGGCCGCGTTACCTGGCCAAGCCGCAAGGAAACGACCGTCACCACCGTCATGGTCTTCGCCATGGTGATCGTGGCGGCGATTTTCTTCTTTCTCGTGGACGAGGTCTTGGCCCGCGGAGTGCAATTTGTCCTGGGTATCGGAAGCTGAAGTCATGACTGCGCGCTGGTACGTCATCCATGTCTATTCCGGCTTTGAAAAGAAAGTCGCGCAGTCGATTCGCGAGCAGGCTCAGCAAAAGGGTCTCGCCGAGCGGTTCGAGGAAGTGCTGGTGCCGACCGAGGAAGTCGTCGAAGTGAAGCGCGGCGCCAAGGTCAGCGCCGAGCGTAAATTCTTTCCCGGCTATGTGCTCGTGAAGATGGATTTGACCGACGAGACCTGGCACCTCGTCAAGAACACGCCGAAGGTTACGGGTTTTCTCGGCGGCAAAGGCAAGCCCGCCCCCATCTCCGAGACCGAGGCGACCCGCATCATGAAGCAGGTCCAGGAAGGGATCGAGCGGCCGAAGCCCTCGATCACCTTCGAGATCGGCGAGCAGGTCCGCGTCTGCGACGGTCCGTTCACCTCCTTCAACGGGCTAGTCGAAGAGGTCGACGAGGAAAAGGCGCGGCTCAAAGTGGCGGTATCGATCTTCGGCCGTGCGACGCCGGTCGAGCTCGAATACTCGCAAGTCGAAAAAGTTTGATCGTGAAGGCGTAAAAACCATGGCGAAGAAAGTTGTCGGATTCATCAAGCTGCAGGTGCCGGCGGGCAAAGCCAATCCTTCGCCGCCGATCGGGCCGGCGCTGGGCCAGCGCGGCCTCAACATCATGGAATTCTGCAAAGCCTTCAACGCGCAGACGCAAAAGCTCGAGCCCGGCATGCCGATCCCGGTCGTCATCACGGCCTATGCCGACAGGAGCTTCACCTTCGTCACCAAGACGCCGCCCAACTCGTATTTCCTCATGAAGGCGGCCGGGATCGAGAAGGGATCGCAGACGCCGGGTAAGGGCACGGTCGGCAAGGTCACGATGCAGCAGATCCGCGAGATCGCGGAAAAGAAGATGGTTGACCTCAACGCCAAGGATCTCGATGGCGCCTGCAACATGGTCATCGGCTCGGCCCGCTCGATGGGCCTCGACGTGGTGGAGTAGAGAATGGCGCACAAGGGCAAGCGTTTGGTCAAAAGCTACGAGGGGATCGACCGCACCGTTTTCTACGATGCGGCGCAGGCGGTGAAGCTCGTCAAGGAGCGGGCGAAGGCCAAATTCGACGAGACCGTCGAAGTCTCCGTCAACCTCAACATCGATCCGCGTAAATCGGAGCAGAATGTCCGCGGCACCGTCCAGTTGCCGAACGGCACGGGCAAGACCTTGCGTGTCGCGGTGTTCGCGAAGGGCGATCGTGCGAAAGAGGCCGAGGCAGCCGGTGCGGATATCGTCGGTGCGGAAGATCTCGCCGAGAAGGTCAATGCCGGTCAGATCGAATTCGATCGCTGCATCGCGACGCCCGACATGATGGCGATCGTCGGTCGGCTCGGCAAAGTGCTGGGCCCGCGTGGGCTGATGCCCAATCCGAAGCTCGGCACCGTGACCCCCAACGTCGCCGAGGCGGTCAAGGCCGCCAAAGGCGGCCAGGTCGAGTATCGCACCGAGAAGGCCGGCATCGTCCAAGCCGGAGTGGGCAAGGCGAGCTTCAGCGAGGCGGCGCTGCTCGAGAATGTGAAGGCCTTCGTCGGCGCGGTCAGCCGCGCGCGGCCGGCCGGGGTCAAGGGCGCGTTCATCAAGCGCATCAGCCTCTCGACCACGATGGGGCCGGGCCTGAAGCTCGATTTGACGAGCGTCGCCGGCGAGGCTGGCGCGTAAAACCAATTCCGCCTCCGCAAGGGGGCGGCGTAGCGGGGTGGGAAACCGCCCCGTCCTGTCCGAGATTGCCGGTGCCGGTTCGGGCCTAAGGTCTACCAAGACGCCAGCATGAGACGGGGTCGCCAGCCGCTAGGGCGGCGGGCACTTCTGGGACAGGCGAATCGGGTCGTCGGATGGTCCGACGACCCTCGTGCAACCGATCCGCTTCGGATCCTGCGGGACCGCGGCGGGTCAAAGGTCGGAGACGAAGCGTGGACCGGTCACAAAAAGAGGCCTTGGTCACGTCGCTGAATCAATCGCTATCCGACATCGCTTGTGTCGTCGTCACGCACCAGACGGGAATGACCGTCGCGGAAGTGACCGACCTGCGGCGTCGGATGCGGGCAGCGGGTGCCAACTTCAAAGTGACGAAAAACCGGCTCGCCCGTATCGCTTTGACCGGCACGAAGTTCGAGGGGCTCTCGGCGCTGTTTACCGGGCCGACTGCGATTGCGTTTTCGCAGGACCCGGTGGCGGCGGCGAAGGTGGCCGTCGAGTTCGCCAACAAGAACGAAAAGCTGACCATCGTTGGGGGTGGCCTCGGCGATCAGCGACTCGACGCGGCGGGCATCAAAGCGCTCGCCGCCTTGCCGTCACTCGAACAGCTTCGCGCCAAGATCCTGGGCATGCTGCAAACCCCGGCGACACGGATCGCCGGTGTGCTGCAGGCGCCCGGCGGTCAAGTCGCGAGGGTGCTGGGCGCTTATGCGCGCAAAGCAGAGGGCTAGGCGGAATAAATCGTCGAAACGACTTGAAAATTTTCCAGGAGTGCTAAAATGGCAGACTTGAACAAATTGGTTGAAGAGTTGTCGAGCCTTACCGTGCTGGAGGCGGCGGAACTCTCGAAGAAGCTCGAAGAGAAATGGGGTGTCTCTGCGGCAGCGCCGGTTGCGGTCGCGGCGGCAGGTCCGGCCGGCGGCGGCGCCCCGGCCGAGGCGGCGGCGGAAAAGACGGAATTCACCGTCATTTTGGCTGCCGCGGGCGACAAAAAGATCAATGTCATCAAGGAGGTGCGCGCGATCACCAGCCTTGGCCTGAAAGAGGCCAAGGACCTCGTGGAAGGTGCGCCCAAGCCGGTCAAGGAAGGGGTCAACAAGGACGAGGCGGCGAAGATCAAGAAGCAGCTCGAAGAGGCGGGTGCGACAGTTCAAATCCTATATCCCGCAGTGGCATTGCCGGAGGGAGGCAGGTGGCTTGGCGTTCCGCGAATCGCCGTTTCCCTGCCTCCCTGCCGGAGTCCCAGCCGGGGCGCGGAGTGTCCGCGCCCGCCGGCTTTCGTCGTCTTTAGTCGACCGACGTCAACGCCGGTCGGAAATGGTTTCAAGCAAGTTCAAGTTCTGATGAGGAGAATCCATGGCTAAGTCATTCACCGGTCGAAAGCGCATCCGTAAGAGCTTCGGGCGCATCCCGGAAGTGGCGCCAATGCCGAACCTCATCGAGGTTCAGAAGAGTTCCTACGACCATTTCCTGCAGATGGGCGTGTCGGCCGAAAAGCGCACGGCCGTCGGTCTCCAGGAGGTCTTCAAATCCGTCTTCCCGATCCGCGACTTCTCGGACCGCGCGCGGCTCGAATTCGTCAGCTACGAGCTCGAAACGCCGAAATACGACGTCGAGGAATGCCAGCAGCGCGGCATCACCTTCGCGGCGCCCCTCAAGGTGACGCTGCGGCTCGTCGTCTGGGATGTCGATGAAGAGACCGGCGCCCGCTCCATTCGCGATATCAAGGAGCAGGACGTCTACATGGGCGACATGCCGCTCATGACGAAGAACGGCACCTTCATCATCAACGGCACCGAGCGCGTCATCGTCTCGCAGATGCATCGCTCGCCCGGCGTGTTCTTCGACCACGACAAGGGCAAGAGCCATTCCTCGGGCAAGTATCTCTTCGCTGCCCGCGTCATCCCCTATCGTGGCTCCTGGCTCGATTTCGAGTTCGACGCCAAGGACCATCTCTATGTCCGCATCGACCGCCGCCGCAAGCTGCCGGTAACGACCTTGCTCTATGCGCTCGACAGCACCGAGACGGCGAAGCTGCGCGCCGAGCGCGCCGCCCAGAACAAGGGGCTGCAGCCGCATGAGGCGCAGGGCATGTCGAAAGAGGAAATCCTCTCCGCTTTCTACGCGCCGGTCGCCTTCTCCTTCGATAAGAAAGGCTGGAAGATGCCTTTCGATCCGTCGCGCTATCGCGGCTTTAAGACCACCTCCGATCTCGTCGACGCGAAGACCGGCAAGGTCAAAGCCGAGATCGGAACGAAGCTTACGCCGCGCCTTGCAAGAAAACTCTACGACGAGGGCCTCAAGGAGATCCGCGTCGGCCGCGAGGATCTCATCGGCAAGTATCTCGCCGTCGACATCGTCAATGAGGAGACGGGCGAGATCTATGCCGAGGCCGGCGAGGAGGTGACAGAGCAGCTCATCGACACGATCGAGAAGTCGAACAACACCGAGCTGCCGGTGATCTCGGTCGACCACATGACCGTCGGTCCCTATATCCGCAACACCTTGATGATCGACAAGAACGCCTCACGCGAGGAGGCACTGATCGACATTTATCGTGTGATGCGGCCGGGCGAGCCGCCGACGCTCGAGACCGCGGAAGCGCTCTTTCACAGCCTCTTCTTCGATCCGGAGCGCTACGATCTCTCGGCGGTCGGCCGCGTCAAGATGAACTCGCGCCTCGGCCTCCAGACCGAAGATACCGTCCGCGTCCTGCGCAAGGAGGACATCATCGCGATCCTCCGCGTTCTCGTCGAATTGAAGGACGGCCGCGGCGAGATCGACGATATCGATCATCTCGGCAATCGCCGCGTCCGCTCGGTCGGAGAGCTGATGGAGAATCAGTATCGCGTCGGGCTGTTGCGCATGGAGCGTGCAATTCGCGAGCGCATGAGCTCGGTCGAGATCGACACGGTCATGCCGCAGGACCTCATCAACGCGAAGCCCGCCGCCGCGGCGGTGCGCGAGTTCTTCGGCTCGTCGCAGCTCTCGCAGT
>CAYMNX010000099.1:0-6171 GCA_964391905.1 uncultured Rhizobiaceae bacterium | reverse complement strand
AGAGACATGGTGTGATGCTTTTGAGAAGGAATGCCAAATTGAGCTTGCTACGCGCCAGGCCGAATGGGAAACGGATTGGGTAACACTTTGCGATGGAAAGCGTTTTTTCCAAGGGCTGCAAGCGAAGTATGGAATTCGAATAAAACCCGTAAAGTTCAAAATGCGAATTATGGAGCGATTAGCGCAAGGTAAAGCTGATGAATGGGTGCTTGTCGAGAGCATCCTGCGTGACGCTCTCAAACTCTAGGTCCGTTTTTCGCCCGCGAAGCGAAGAGATGGGAGAATGAGGTCGAGCGCGCTGACGCGCCGAGTGATGTCAGAGTGTGAGCGACGAAAATCCACTCCGACCCTAATTCTGCTCTTACCCCTCTAATTTATGATTCGTGGAAACAATTCCATGACGCCTTTTGAGTTGTCACTTCAAAATGAATTGAATGTGGAGGCGCTAAGGTTCGCTAACGAATGGCTTTTCAAGTGGTACAATCTCAATATAGAGGGCCACACGGTTGACGTTGATAGGTTCGACGGCGGGCGAATCCATTTAAGCGGAATCAGATTCGAAGGCCAACCGCAACAAATTTTTTGGCAGGCGATCCGAAGCTACATGAATCAGAAGATTCATGAAACTTTCCGGCATTGGGATGCAGAGACAAAGGTTTACCCGGATAGCCTCCGCCGCGCATCAATTGACGGTGTCGAACGCGACATACGGCAATTTGTGACGAAGGTCGTTAGCGACGGAGTA
Organism: uncultured Rhizobiaceae bacterium; assembly: GCA_964391905.1. GTDB lineage: Bacteria > Pseudomonadota > Alphaproteobacteria > ATCC43930 > CGMCC-115725 > CAIKMD01. Next base: position 5,426 of record CAYMNX010000099.1, on the reverse strand, counting down.
GACACAGATCGTCGCTTACGGGGTCGAGGATATCCCCAGAACGTCGCTTCTTTCAATGCCACCGAATGCTTGTCTGCGGCAAATGCTGAAATAGCGAGACTTGCGGAAGCGCATCGCGCTTTGCTCGGGGAGAGAGTTGATCAGCAAAAGCTTGGGAGGCTGCCTTACAAGCAGCGAATTGAAAATTTTCTCTCAGATCATAGAGGCATTATGACTGCAATTGGCCTTCTGATTGCTGTTATCGGGCTGCTCAAGTACTTTTTCTAAGGAACGAGTTGCGGGCCGTAGCGGGCCGATTTGACACTCACTTCACATGGAAAAGCTCGAGGAATTGGGGTAGGAATTGGGGTCGGAGACGATATAGCTCGCGGTGAATTAGCAGGATTACGATCCTGCGCCGCTCAGTTTTTGCTCCGGCGGTTTGATCTCATCCTTGATCTTGTCGCTGACGTCGTTGATGCCGCGCTGAACCATATCGGCCCAGGTGCTCTCGGTTACCGCCATCGGATAATCTTTGAAATGACTCATCACCGGCGGCGGGTTGGCGCCGACCAGCGCATCTCCATCGAGCTTCAAGGTCGATTTGAATTCGAGGTTCATGGTGAGAAAGCCGGGCGCAACCCACGACCAGAAATCGATAATCTCGATGTTGAGCGGCAGCGCCGTTGTATATTGCGGTGATCCTTCCTCGACCACGGCATAGCCTTTATCCTGGAGCGCTTTCGTGGCGGCGCTCTTCACCAGATCGGCCACGGTTTTGCCCTCGGGCAATACGACATCGCCGAAGGCTTGGCCGTAGCCGCCGCGCTTTCGCGCAATGGCGCGCGCGGTGATGGTCTTATCGGCGATATCTTTCGCGTCTTGAAGCGAAGGCGTGCCGGCATCGTCCGGTGCAGCTTCGAAGACGCGCCGGTCTTCGACTTTGACGATTTTTGCAACGGCTTTGTTATCGGTCACCGTGCTCTTGGGCGGTGTGATGTCGACGACCGAACGGCCGAGCGCGCAAGCGGAAAGAGAGGAGGCGAGGAAAAGAGGAAGGACGAGCTTTCGAAGACACGCGAGATCGCGGTAGAGGTACATGAAGGTGCGTTCCATTCCCAAAAATTGTTATGTCGAGCACCGCCAGTATGAATAGTGGAACGCAGTCGCGCAATCGCTTTCAGCCGTCCCCTCACACCTCCACCACGCGATCGACATAAAGCTTCCACGTCCCCTTCGGCGGCGTGGCGGTCTCGCCCGAGAGCCAGGTGCCCGTCATCCTGCCTTCCCATTCGGGCGGCAGGACCATGCCGCGCAGGAAGCGCGCCGCCATCTGGCGCGACGACCACGCGATCACCGTATCGGAGCCCGTCTCCCACCACGCATCGCCCGGCGCGAGCGCGCGCGCCGATTCCGCATCCTGCTGCACGTTGAAGCTTCCCTCCTTGAGGCAGCGAATGCCGGGCCCCGGATGCTGGTGGCGATCGGCGATGCGCCCCGCCGCCGCGGTGATCTGGTCGAGGCGCAAGAGCCAGCGCGTGCCGCCATTCATCGCGAGAGTCGAGATGACGCGCGCCATGCGCAGCATCGAGAGAATCTCCGTGCCCTCGGCGAGAACCGGCGCCGCGTTGACCGGCGCCAGCTCCCAGCGCCAGATCTGGCACCATTCGCCCGCGCTCGCGAGCGTCACGGGGCCGCTCTCATAGGCCGCCTCGTCGGCCTTCATCGCCTTACCGTTGATGCGCGCGCTGCCATGCCGCAGATAGAGGATGCGATGCGCCGGCGGCAGCGGCGCCGAGGCCGCGCCCGCCGCGCCGAGCTGGTCGTGATAGAAATTGAGGGTGAAGGGCATCGCGGTTCCTCCGGCGTTATTTCGTGGTGCCGATTAAAGCACCTTTCGCCGCCGTTCGCGCAATGCCCCGCTGCAACCCTCACCCGCCTCGCTGCGCTCGGCACCCTCTCCCGCAAGCGGGAGAGGGGCAAGATGGATCGCACGCGCAACAGCCCTCTCCCGCAAGCGGGAGAGGGCTGAGATCGTCGAGGCCGCTTCTCTAAACCGGCGCGGCCGCTTTCCTCTTGGCGCCGCGGCCGAGGCCGGCGATCGCGACGAGGCCGGCGGCGAAGAGCGCGAGGGTTCCCGGCTCCGGCACCGCCTGCACCGAATAGCCGCTCTGTCCCGGCGCGTTGGGATCGGTCGAGAGGTTGTTGGTCCAGTTGATCGAGGCGTCGGCGACATTGGCGCTGAACGCCCAGGCATAGGCGTTGAAGGAAAGGATGTCGTCGTTGAGCAGGCCCGACACGTCGAACTCGACCTTCGCATCGCCGCTGTCGATGGCGGTGCGGTCGTTGTCGTTGCCGACATCGAGATCGATGAACATCAAGAGCTGCGCCGTCGCCGGGTCGTTGATGTCCTGCCCCGAATAAAAGGGGAGGATCCAGCCATTGCCGGGGCCGGGCTTCGCCGTATTGGGCCCGTAGCGGAAATCGGCCTGGGTGAAGGTCTCGTTGACGGCGCCCTGGACATAGACGGGATTGACGACGCCGGCGGTCGACGCCGTCCATTGATAGCCGCTCGATTTGACGGTGAGCGCGAAATCATTCGCGATCGGCCCCTGGAGCGACACGCCCAGGATGATGTCGTCATTATAGCCGCGCCCGCCCGTGGTCGAGACGTAGAAGCTGCCCGACGTCGCGCCGGGGCTGATCGTCTGCGTCGTCACCTGCCCCGAGAGGCCGGCGACGGTGCCGTCGGTGGTGATGTGGAGCTGATTGAGCCCGCCGCCCGGCGCGTTGAGCCAATAGGTGTCGTCGGGCCCCGAGCCGTAGCGCGCGCCGGCATCGTTCGAGACCGCGATGTGGATGTCGCGGTTGCTGGTGAGCGGAACGGGATCGGCGAGCGCGGCGGTCGTCATGGCGATGAGCGCGGAAGCCATGACGGTCCCGCCGAAGGCGTGCTTCAACATCGGTATCCTCCTCTTTTTAAAAGATCGCGAAAGCGACAAACCGAGCGGCAGGCGGCGGACGCGCCGCGGCACCGCTCTATCTCAACGAATAGAGCGCCAATCGATATGTTTCAACGGATATATCGAGGGCGCACCCTCACCCGCCTCGCTGCGCTGGGCACCCTCTCCCGTTATCACGGGCGCGGGGCAAGATGCATCGGGGCTTTAAGCCCCTCTCCCGCGCGAGCGGGAGAGGGAGGGGCCCGCGAAGCGGGAGGGTGAGGGGGGCAAGGCGGGTGAGGGGGTGGCGAGGCGGGTGAGGGGGTGGCGACCGCGATTGCGGTTTTGCACGGCGCGGCCATTCCGTGTAGGAACCGGGCACAATCGAACGAAGCTCGGAGGAAAATGTGCCCATGATGAAGAATGTTGCGCGCGGCATCGGCTTCGCCGCGATCCTCGGCGCCGCGATCCTGATCGCCGCCGCGCCCGGCCGCGCCGCCGACACGCTCCATGTCGGCAAGGCGTCGCCGACCTCGGATGTGATGCTGCCGGTCGATATCGGCGTCAAGACCGGGATTTTCCAAAAGCACGGGCTCGATGTCGACGTCAACACCTTCACCGGCGGGGCGAAGCTCCACCAGGCGATGGCGGCGGGCGCGATCGATATCGGCGTCGGCGCGGGCGCCGAATTCGCCTTGCTCGCGCGCGGCGCGCAGGAGCTCGCGATCTGCAACGCGGCGGGTCCCGCGCCGTTCCTCGGCGTCGGCGTCGGCGCCGATTCGACGGCGAAATCGCTCGACGATCTGAAGGGCAAGAAGATCGGCGTCTCCTCCAACGGCTCGCTCACCTATTGGCTGGCGCTGGAGCTGGCGCGCGCCAAGGGCTGGGGGCCCAATGGCGACACGCCGGTGACGACCGGGAACGACGCGCAATCCTATGTCGCCGCGCTCAAGACCCATGCGATCGACGCCTTCATCTCCACCACCTCGCTGTCGCTGCAGCTGCAGGAGCGGCATGAGGGGCGGCTGCTCGCGCCCGTCACTAGCTTCACCGGCAACATGGCCGCGGGCGTCATCTTCGCGACCAAGCCGACGATCGCGCAGCATCCCGATCTCGTGCGGCGCTTCCTCGCCGGCTGGTTCGACACGATCGACTGGATGCGCCACCACAAGGACGAGGCGGTGACGATGACCTCGGAGCTGACGCATTTCTCGCGCGCGGTCGAGAGCGAGGAATACGACCTCACCATGGGCATGTTCTCGAAGGACGGAAAGTTCGACGCCGAATCGCTCGCGACCTTGAAGCGCTCCTTCGCCGATCTGAAGCTCCTCGACAACCCGCCCGATTTCGCGAAGCTCTATACGGAAGAATTCCTGCCGAAGAGCTGAGCGCGTTGGCGCCGGACCTCACCGGAACTTTAAGCTCCTCTCCCGCTTGCGGGAGAGGAAGGGGCCCACGCGAAGCGTGGGAAGGTGAGGGGATGTTTGCTGCTCGCGCGAGCTTCATGCAATCGCGCTGCGCACGACGCTCGCGCTAGGATCGCGCGCTCGCTGTGCGACGCAGCCCTCGGCCTCGAACCCTCACCCGCCTCGCTCCCGCTCGGCACCCTCTCCCGCAAGCGGGAGAGGGGCAAGATAGAGCGCGCATTTTTAAGCTCCTCTCCCGCTTGCGGGAGAAAGGCAAGATGCATCGCGGCTTCAAGCTCCTCTCCCGCTTGCGGGAGAGGAAGGGGCCCACGCGAAGCGTGGGAAGGTGAGGGGATGTTTGCTATTTCGCGCGGAGCTTCATGCAATCGCGCTGCCCATGACGCTCGCGCTAGGATCGCGCGCTCGCTGTGCGACGCAGCTCGGCCCGCTTCGTCGCGGTGGCCGTCTCGTCGACGGCGAGGGTCGTGGGGTCGAGGATCACGCCGTAGAGCTCGGCGGCCGCCTTGAGCGAGACATAGCCCTGGCGCACATCCTCGCGCACCTTCGCGGTCGCGCGCTCCCAGGGCGGGCCATAACCGCCGCCGCCGCCCGAGCGCACGCGGAAGGCATCGCCGTCCTTCTTCAGCTCGAAGATGATCTTCGCGTTATTGAGATCCTCCTGCCACTGGCCGTCGCGGCGGATCGCGAGCGAGTTGCCGCTCGCCTCGAGCCCGCCCTCGAGGCCCCAGGGCCGGCAATGAACGCGGTCGATCTGGCTGTTGACGGTGATGGGCGAGCGCGCGCGCGAGACGCGCTCGACGCCGAGCCCGCCGCGAAACTTGCCGGCGCCGCCCGAGTCGGGGATGAGGGAATAGCTTTCAACCACGATGGGAAATTTCGCCTCGGTCTGCTCATTGGGGCTATTATGCGTGTCGCCGTCATTGATGCAGACCGTCGCCGAGATGCCGTCCTCGTTGCGCTTCGCGCCCCAGCCGCCGCCCGGCAGGCTGGTGCCGCCGATGAAGAACTCCTTGGTCTTCTGATTGATGCCGTGGACATTGACCGAGAGGAGATCGGCGTGATGCCCGGCGATGACGCG
>CAYMNX010000098.1:0-1825 GCA_964391905.1 uncultured Rhizobiaceae bacterium | reverse complement strand
GGCCTCACCTTTCTGCGCGATTGGCTGCTGAAATACGAGGACTGGTTCGGCCTCGCGGGGGGCGTGTTCCTGGTCGCCTTCGGACTGAAAGCGCTCTTCGTCACGCGCGCGCGCGAGCCCGAGCCGCTGGGCGGCGAGAAGCTGTTCGGCGCCTTCGCCTCGACCTTCGCGCTCACCATCGCCAACCCGATCACCTTGCTGAGCCTCGCTGCGATCTTCGCCAAGGTCGGGGCCGAATCGGTCACGGAGCTCGTCGATGCCTCGGTGCTGGTCGGCGGCGTGTTCGCGGGCTCCCTGCTGTGGTGGCTCGGCTTGAGCTTCGGCATCGTCGCGCTGCGCAATCTCGCCGGCGAGGTCGTGATGCGGTGGCTCAACCGCATCTCCGGCGCCATTCTTTTGTCATCGGGGATCGGCTTGTTGATCGCCGCATCGCGCGGGCTTATCGCCGCTTTGCGCTGATCGCCGGCTTGGCCTCAGGGCTTCGTGCCACTAATCTTTCGCGCCATGAACTCGATCTATTTCCGGCGCCAACTCGTCGCGCTCGCCGTCGTCTTTTTTTCATGGCTCAACGCCGCCCAGGCGCAGCCGGCGACGCAGGCGCCCACGACCGAGCAGTTGCAGCAGTTGGTGGCAACGCTCAAGGACGACAACGCGCGCGCGCAGCTCGTCGGTCAGCTTCAAGCGCTGATCGCGGCGCAGAATGCCACTCAGAAGCCGAAAAGCACGGCGACCTTCGCTTGGCTCACGGATTTGCCGGCTCAGCTCGATGCGGTGGGCGGCGAGATCCTGGCCGCGATTCCGATCTTTGCGCAAGCGCCGCACAGCATCGCATGGCTCGAGAGGCAGGTCAGCGATCCGGGTTTGCGCGAACGCTGGCTCGCGACCTTTGAAAAGCTCGCGTTGATTTTCGGCGCCGGCATCGCCGCCGACGCGATCGTCTATCTGCTGCTTCGGCGTCCGGCGGCGCGGCTGAAGCACATCAACAGCGAGCGTCCGGCGATACGCTTCCTGCAGCTCTCCTTCGTAGCGCTGGTCGAGCTCCTGCCGGTCCTGATGTTCGCCGGCGTCGCGACTTTCGTCATGCCGCTGACGGAGCCGCATGGCGGCACGCGTGGCGTGGCGGAAACAGTCATCGCGGCGATGCTATGGGCGCGGGGATGGTTGGCGGTCGCGCGCGTCGTGCTGCTCACGCCGCGCACGGCGTCGCCGCATTGGCTCACCGAGGAAACGCGCAACTATCTCTACATATGGATACGCCGCTTTACCCAGTGGGCCGCCTACGGCTATGCGGCCTCGAGTGGAGCCTGGTGGCTTGCCGCGCCAGGCCCGATCGTCGGGTTGCTGATGCGGGTCTCGGTGCTGGTTCTGGCGATCCTCGCGATCATCTTCGTGCTGCAGAACCGCGCGGCGGTCGCGCAATGGCTGCGCGGCGCCGAGGGTAATGGCCGGACCGGATGGCGCGTGCTGCGCAACCGCCTCGCCGAGACATGGCACGTCCTGGCGCTCGTCTACATTAGCGGAACGTTCGGTATTTACCTGCTCAATGCCGAAGGCGGATTGGCCTTGCTCTTGCGCGCGACGGCTTTGAGCCTCGTCGTGATCACCGCCACCGGGCTTGCGGTCCGGCTTCTCGAGCGCGCGCTGCAGCGCCTATTGGCGGTCAAGCCCGAGCTCAAACTACGCTTTCCGGGGCTCGAGCCCCGCGTCAATCGTTACACCGCAATCCTCCGCGTCGTCGGCTCGATCGCCATCTACTTTTTCGCCTTCCTCGCCCTACTTCAAGCCTGGGGTCTTGGTGCCTTCACCTGGCTCGCCGCCTTCGCGC
>CAYMNX010000097.1:0-13452 GCA_964391905.1 uncultured Rhizobiaceae bacterium | reverse complement strand
ATGCTATTCTGTGTTACCTGGTGTGAACTCCTTGAGGCTGCATGTGAGAGGTGGGTCACCATACTTCGACCACACCCAAAATCCGGCCGAAGCCCCACACGTGTAGCATTGAACAGAGGTGGAACAGATGTGACAGCGGAGGCTCGCCATCGCCCTGCCGCTCGAGCAGGTAAATCGAGTTCAGGGCTCCAACCCGTGCTCCCTTGAATCCAACAACCTTTACTTCCGACGTACAGATGATCCCGGATTGCCGCAGGGCCTCGCCGAGGAGGATCAGCTTTGCGGCGGACTGACGACGGTCGCGGATGGCGATCAGTCGCGATTCATGCGCGACATCCTTCTCGTGGCCTTGTGGCAGGTACGCGGGCGCTGGACCCGTATCGCACTTCGGTCGTCCTCGTAAACGGGCCTTTACTCGACGGCGATATCGCGGGCGCCTTTCAAATGGCCTCCTGTTTTTTTCGACTCGGAGCCCGGACCGCGGCGTATTTCCGCGGATTCGGCGGAATGAAAAGGCGGAAATCCGAGGGTTTGAGCCAACTCCAACGCTTTCCTAAACTGTGGATCGGGTGTTCGAGTCACCCCGGGGACGCCAGTTTTGAGACTTTTCTCGCACGCGCTGCGCGCGATTTGATCGGGCCGATTTGGCACCACCAAATTCAGCCGTCACGCGGTCGTTCGGTTTGACGCGTGATTTGGCACCACGACTTCAGCGCTGATACAGGTTCGAAGAGAGGCAATCGGATGGGGAAGCCATTTGTGCTCCCGATTTGACGGGCCCAAGGTGAGAATAGTATGTTATAGCTAACGATTAGGCCGCGAGGATCGCGGCCAGCCGTCGCAGCGCGTTCATAAGCGCTCGAGGACAGTGTCGGTTGTTCAGGGAGGCGCGCACTGGGCGGGGCGCGTCGCGAGCTTGCAGGAGGCAGCGATGCCTGCGTCGCGCGAGAGTCCAATTCCGTCCGTGAAGACGCGGGTGGCGGCCCGGCGCCAGCGGCAGCCGTCGATGTTGTCGGCTGCGCGTATGCCGCCACTTGCGCGCACCTATTTCGACCGTTGCCTCTTGCTCGCCGTGGTGATCGCCCTCTGGCAAGCTTGTAGCGCCTACTTCGGCACCATCTGGTTTTCAAGCCCATGGCTCGTGCTCATGCGGCTCATCGAGGAACTCCGCAGCGGCGAACTCACCTTCAACGCTATCTACACGCTGAAAGCAGCATTCTACGGCTCGCTCCTCGGCGGAATTCCCGGTCTGCTGTTGCCTTTCCTGCTGCGCCGCCGTCCCGTCGCAGGCGCGATTCTCGATCCCTATCTCGCGGCCGGCTACGGCGTGCCGAAGCTCGCACTCGCGCCGCTGTTCATCCTGTGGTTTGGCATCGATCTCGAGCCGAAAGTAGCGCTCGTTGCTTCTATTGTGTTCTTCCTCGTCTTCTTCTCGACCATGTCCGGCGTCAATGCCGTCAACGCGCAGTATGTCAGCGTTATGCGGGTCTGTGGCGCGAAAGAACGCGATATTGCGCGCCACGTCGTCTGGCCGGGGGCGATTCCCTACGCCTTCGCCGGCTTCCGCATCGCCGCGCCCTATGCGATCGGCGCAGCGGTTGTCGGCGAGCTGATCTCCTCCAATCGCGGCCTCGGCTTCATGATCAATTCCGGAGCGACCGATTTCGATACGACCCTCGTCTTCGTTGCGCTCGTCACGCTGACGGTTCTCGTCGTCGCGATCAATCTGCTTATCGCACGCATCGAGCGCTGGCTATTGCGCTGGCGCCCGCCGCAACAGGGTTTTAGCTCACGGGTGATGGGCGCATGACGGAAGCTTCTCCCATTCTCGAGGTCAAGGGCCTCGCCAAGCGCTTCGCCTCCCGCGCCGGGGAAGCTCAATCGCCGCTGATCCTGGCCGATCTGTCCTTTCACGTCGCCGACCAGGAATTCCTCACCATGGTCGGGCCTTCGGGTGCGGGCAAGTCGACGTTGCTCAACATCATCGCGCAGGTGGATAGCGCGAGCGACGGCGAGATCTATTTCCGCGGCGAACTGATCGAGACCACCGATACGGCGGCGCTCAATCCCGGTTGGAACTGTCAGATTGGCTATGTGACCCAGGACGACAATTTGTTGCCCTGGCGTACGCTTATCGACAACGTCACCTTGCCACTGAAGCTGCAGGGCAGATATGATTCAACCGGAGCCGCGCGCATCGAAGCGTTGCTGCGCGCGACCAATCTCACCGGCTTCGAGCGCTACTACCCGCACGAGCTTTCGGGCGGCATGAGGAAGCGCGCCTCACTCATCCGCACGCTTGCCTATGATCCGCCGATCATACTCATGGACGAGCCGTTCGGCGCGGTCGACGCGCAGACGAGGGAGCAGCTTCAGCAGGATTTGCTGCGGCTTTGGAACCATGGGCGCAAGACCATCATCTTCGTTACCCACGACATCGGCGAGGCAATCGCGCTCGGCGACCGCGTCCTGGTGCTGTCGCGCTCTCCCGCCAAAGTGATCGCGGAACACCGCATCGACATCGCACGCCCCCGCGATCTGAGCAATCTCTATAAACTCGACGGCTTCGGCAACATGTTCGAAGCTGTACGGCAGCAGATCCAATGAGCATTGCGATCGCCCGTCCGCTGCCGCGCTTGGGCGCCAAGCGCCAGGTCATTCCTGCGGGACGGATCGCACTCGGCATCGCCGTGCTCGCATTGTGGCAAGTCGGCACCGGCATCATGGGTGCGGAATGGCTGCCCGGACCGGCCGAGGTGCTCGTGCGCATCTGGAACCTTACGGTTTCGGGGCAGCTATTGAGAGACACTGCCGCGACATCCTGGGAAGCGGCGGTCGGCATGGTTCTGGGCGGTGCGGCTGGCGCGGCCTTGCCTTTCCTCCTGCGCCTTTCGCCGCGTCTAATGTCTGCGCTGGATCCCTTCATCTCGGCCGCCTTCGGGATGCCGAAGCTCGCGCTCGCGCCGCTGTTCATCCTGTGGTTCGGCATCGGCGTGCCGGCCAAGATCGTGTTCGTCGCGTCGATCGTGTTCTTCCTGATGTTCTATAACGGACTCGCCGGCATCATGAGCGTCGATCCGAAGCTCATGGCGATGCTGCGGGTTGCGGGCGCGAGCGGCTGGTTCGTCAGCCGGGAGGTCGTGTGGAACACCGCGAAGCCGTTCCTCTTCTCGGGCCTCAAGATCGCACTGCCGCGGGCGCTTTCGGGCGCTGTGGTCGGGGAATTCATCGCCGCCGATTCCGGTCTCGGCTGGTATATCCAGAACGCGCGCTCGCTCAATGACACCACCGGCGTGGTCGCGGGCGCAATCATCGTTACGGTGCTGGTGATCGGCGTCAATGCAGCGCTTAAGCGCGTCCAGGCGCGCTCGCTCGCCTGGCGTCCGGTGGCGCGCGACATGGCTCTTTAGCGGCGCAGGCGGGGTGCGTGGTTCCGGCCTCGCAAAGCGATACAACAGGGAGAACAAAGCCATGAAGACGATGCTTCGATCTGCCGCATTGGTCGCGGCAATGGCAGGTGCGGTCGCGCTCGGCGGCTCCGCGCAAGCCGAAACGATGGAAAAGACATCGGTTGCGCTACCGGCGACAACGATCACTTTCCTGCCGGTCTATATCGCCGAAGACACGGGCATGTGGAAGAAGCTCGGCCTCGATGTCGAGTTACACAACATCACCGGCATTGGCTCGACCAACGCCATGCTCGCGGGCAGCGTCGATTTCGCCGTGCAATCGGGACCGAGCCTCATCCGCGGCAATGTCCGTGGCCGCCATATGCTAGGCATCGCCGAAATGGCCGACCATGAAGCCTTCGCTCTTATGGCACACAAGGCGGCCTTTCCCGGACTCGACTGGAAGGGCTCGCTCAAAGAGCGCGTCACCGCCTTGAAAGGCAAGAGGATCAACGTCGACGCGCCGAACACGGTGGTCGACGTCTTGCTGCGCTATTACGCCCAAAAGGCGGGCCTCAATGCGAAGGCCGATATGACCGAGGTCTTTATGCAGCCCACCGAGGCGATCGCGGCGCTGAAATCGGGCTCGATAGAAGCGGCGATGCTCAACTACCCGTGGGTCGAGACGGCCGAGCGCGAGGGCGCCGCAGATATGTTGGTGAATGCCATCACTGAGCTGCCCGAACTCACTCCTACCATCGCTACCACGACCACCACACGGCAGGATTTCTGCGACAGCCATGGATCGATCTGCGCCAAGCTCGCGCATGGCTATGTCGAATCCCACAAATTCATCCACGAGCATCAACAAGAGGCGCTGGACATCGCGCTGAAGCGCATGCCCGGCGCGAACCGCTCGGACCTCGAAAAATCGCTGCAGGTCCTGGTGAAGGCAACGCCCGAGGTGCCGCGCTACGACGCGTCCGCTTTCGCGCACACGCAGGAGCTGATGATCTTCGGCGGGATACTGCGTAAGGACGAAGCGCAGAAGGATTTCAAGAATATGTTCACGAACAAATACGTGGACATGTTCGCGCCGCCCTCCTCTTAACCGAGCGGGCAAAACCGGCCCCTCTCTCCTGCGAGGAGAGATGCGCGCGGACGATGCTCGAGCGGTCGAGGGCGCAGCCGCACCGCGAATCGCCGCATCCTATCGACGGGTCGGCCGTTGCGGTGAGGCAACCGGCTCATCGGGTAAGGAAAGGATCGGCTCATGCTTCGCAAAATGCTCATGGTGGCGAGTTGGATCGCATTCCTCGCCTTCGGCGCGGCCGCCGAGCCGGCGAAGTCTGATGGAACTCTTCGCGTCGGCAAGGCTTTCGCCGGCGTGTTCGATTTCGTGCCGGTCGACGTCGGAATTGCTCAGGGCTTCTTCAAGAAGCGCGGCCTCGAGATCAAGGAATCGAACTTTGCCGGCAGCGCCAAACTGCAGCAGGCATTGGCGGCCGATGCCATCGACATCGGCCTCGGATCGGGCGTCGAGCTCGCTTTCGTCGCGCGCGGCGCGCCGGTGAAAGCGGTTGCGGCGTTCATGGGCCCGCCCGCCGATCTGACGCTTTTTGTTAGGAATGAGCCTTCGCTGCAGACGATCGAGGATGTGAAAGGCAAGAAGATCAGCGTCTCAACCGTCTCCTCCTTGACGCAGTGGCTGGTGCGGCAATTGTCGCGCCGCGAGGGCTGGGGGCCGGACGGCATTACCACCGTGCCGCTGGGCGCGCGGCCGGCGCAGATTTCCGCTTTGCGCACAGGCAACACCGACGGCATGGCGATCGACTTCGTCGGCGGAACCGTGCTTCAGAAGCAAGGAATTGGCCATATCGTGCTGCATTTCGGGACAATCGTGCCCGACTTCATCACGCATGCGATCTACGCAAGAGATAGCTTGATCAACGAGCATCCCAGCGAGGTTCGCGATTTCCTTGCCGGATGGTTCGAGAGCACCGGTTACATGCTCAAGCACAAAGCCGAAACCGTGGGCATCGCCACCAAGGTGATGAACGAGCCGGAAGCGATCGTCGCCGCCGATTACGACGTGGTGATGCCAGCGTTTTCGACGACGGGAAAATTCGAACCCAAGGCGCTGGCAGTGCTCAAGAACTCGTTCATCGACATGGGGTTGCTGGCGAAAGTGCCGGACATGGCAACGCTCTATACCGAGCGCTTTCTGCCGCACCATCATTCGTCCTAGCGAATTCGGCTGCCTCTGGCGGCAGACAGGGAGACGGGCGCAACGCGCCCTTACCCGAGAGCCCGAAAAAGCATCAAAGCTTGCCGTCGAGGGCAAGGTTGAACATCGCGAGATCGCGCACTCATTTCTCAAGCTCCAATTTGCTGCGGACGGACCAAACGTGCTTCGGCCGAAGCGGCGGTTTTGCGCCAGTGAGCTTGCCTTTGTTCCAGGGAGCGCGACGACGGGACGCACGAACGATTACGACGCTCTTTTGCATGGTCAGCTCCTTATTTGATGAGCTGGGCCATCGTGCGTAGTCCAGGTCCGCTATTTGAGAGCTTCGGCCCTCGTCTTGAACACCTCCGACTTCCGATGCACGAGTCTGACCCACACAGTGGACATTCGCCCGTGTTCGGGCTGCGCTCATCCGCGTTCTGAACTCGCTTTGTGTGCCCTCCGGCGCGTCCCCGCGCGACTGCTCGAGCTCGCTTTCGCTGCTGATCCGCGTTCGACGTAGACTATCAATGTACTGGCGAGTGCTTGCGCCGCTTTTTCCCCGACCAGAGACCTCAACTCCTTCTCAGCCGAGGCGATTGCCAGCCGCACGATCTTTATCAGCTTGTGACCGCGCGGCTTCAAAGCAATGAGTTTTGCCCGCCGATCCTCGGGATCTGAAATCTTTCCGACGAGACCTGCAGCCTCGCACGCATCCACGATCTCCGCCATGGATTGCTTGGACATCTCTGCTCGCGCAGCGAGCTCGGTGAGGCGTGTACCCGCGAGGTCGATATTACGCGGGAGATGCAGATGCGCCATCCGGAGGTCCGGAAAACCATGCTGGTTGACGTAGTGCAGGATTCGCTTGTCGAAGAGCCAGGCGGCCGTAAATAGAAGACGGCTTAAATTCCGTCGCCGCCACGGTAACTCGTTTGGAAAGTCTGACGACTTCTCCTCCATCATCGCTCGTTCAATTCCATACGGCAGGGGGTTGATTGCAGGTTGTCACGATAACATAATAGTCAGGCTACCTGACAAGAAGGGAAGAGCAATGGCCGCCTCTTATGATGTCATTGTCGTTGGCTCCGGGCATAACGGCCTCGTCGCGGCGGCTTATCTCGCGAAGGCCGGCCAAAAGGTCCTCGTCCTCGAGAAGAACGACTGGTTCGGCGGCGGGGTGGTCACGGGCGAAAATGTGGCGCCGGGGTTCCGGCATGATTGGCATTCCGCGACGCACATCATCATACAAGCCAATCCCCTGCTGCTTGATGACGAACTCGGCCTGCTCTCCAAACATGGCCTCAAATACATACACCCGGACGGCATCTTCTCGACCATTTTCGACGATCAAACTTCGATCATTAGCTATTCCGATCTCGATCGAACATGCGCGTCGATCGCCGCCGCGTCGCCCGGAGACGGCGAGGCTTATCGCCGGTTCGCCTTGAAGAGCAAGGCGGTGCTGCCGCTTATCACGGCGGGCATGTTCGTGCCGCCAGTGCCGCAAGGGCCGTTCTGGGCGCTGTTGGATCAAAGCCCCGAAGGGCGCGAGATCATGCATGCCGCGCAAAAAAGTCTGCTCGATCTCGTGGACGAGTTCTTCACCCATGAAAAGGTGAAGATCCACCTACTGAAATTCGCCAACGAACTACTCATCGCTCCGGAGGAGAAGGGCACCGGCCTCGCGCTGTTCACCATGCCCGGCTTTGTTCATACCTATCCTTCCGGCGTGCCCGTCGGGGGCAGTGGCGCGCTTGTCGAGGCGCTCATGCGCTGTCTTAGGAGTTACGGCGCCGAATTTCGCGACCGCAGCGAGGTGGAGAAAATCATCGTCAGCGCCGGCCGCGCCAACGGCGTTCGTCTTGTCGGCGGCGAGACCATCGTGGCGAAAACCGCCGTTATCGGTCAGATCCATCCCTGGCTGCTCGATCGCTATGTCGATGGACTCGATCCCATGATCGCCGGCAATGCGAAAACGACGACGACAGCCAGTTTTTCGATCATGGCGGGGCATCTCGCCCTCAATGCGCCGCCGCGTTATCGCGCAGGCGAGGATGCGGCGAAAGTGGCGCTGGTCAACTTCGCACCGGCGCGGCTTGAAGACTATCGCCGTATTTTCGACAGCTTTCGCTATGGGGATTTGGGCTCGCACGCGATCTTGGCTGCGCACGTCAACAGCCAGTTCGACCCTTCGCGCGCGCCTCCCGGCAAGGCGGCGCTTACCATCTTCGGTTTCGGTCCCTGGGCGCTGCGCAACGGTGGCGCCGAAGCGTGGGCGACGCGCAAGGGCCAATATGCCGATTGGCTGCTCAACGAGTACCGCCGCTATTGCACGAATGCCGGGGATTCAGACATTGTCGCCTATAAATTCGATTCACCGGTCGACGTGTTACGTCATTCCCCGACATTCCAGCATGCCGATGTCGGTGGCGTCGGCAAATATCTCCATCAGTTCGGGGGTCATCGCCCGACACCGGAATTATCGCAGTACGCCGTTCCGGGCATCGAGCGGCTCTACCTAGCGGGAACTTTCATGCACCCGCCGGGCGGCGTCACGGGCGGCGGCCGCGCGACCGCGGTTAAGATGTGCAGCGATCTCGGAATCGATTTCGATCGGCTAACGAGGTAGAGCGATGAAGTTCTACACACCCGAAAAGACCGACCTGATCGATGTAACGGCGGTCCGGCCGCATCCAGACGGCTTGCTGATCGAAGGCAAGATCATGGGCGCGATGCCGATGAAGGCAGTATTGCGACCTCGTGAGCTGCGTGCCGGCTTACGCTTCCTTACCGCTCCAACGATCTGGACTGTTTTTCGGATGCTCCTCACTCGCCGGCAATAAGAGCAACTGTCACACTGGGTCTGTTAATGGCACATCTCCAAAGTGCCGGTTGCCGGCCACGACGACTGCTCATGCTTCGAGAGCGGACGCCATCGCTGAGAGCCGCCGTGGCGCATAACCCTCGTCGCTATCGCGAACAACCGGGTGCCGATGTCGCAATACAGTGATCAGGCTTCCGAGGCGCGGACGTTGAGCATGATCTCGTCGAGGAGGTGGAGCGCAGCGCGCGTCGGCCAGTACATGATGACCAGCCGGATCGTCGAAACCTTGACCATGACCTCGGCACAGCGGGGAGCGCCAGAGCGCGATCGATCGCGCGTAAGCTCGCAGTCATATGCGGCATCGCGTCATGCTCGGCGAGCGGATTGGGCTGTCGTCGAGCCGGGATGGCTTGCTCCGGCCGAACTCATGCTGCGGCATTCCTGCCGAACGAGGGTGAGGAAGCGCCTTTGGATGCGGGTCGGCAGCCAACTCGCTCGCGTGGTTATACCGACGAGACGCTTGGGCCACGGCATCTCGACCGGCAACACGGCAATATTCGCGTTGAATTCGTGGGTGAAGGCTTGCGAACGCGCGAGCACGCTGAGACAGTCGCTCTCCGCGAGCGCGCTCGTCATCATCGCGAGCGAGCTCGTTTCCAGCACCGCGCCTGGGCGCTTGGGCAGCCGCGCGAAGAGCGCCTGTACCGCGGCGTGGCGCGGCATGCCGCGCGGCGGGATGATCCAGTGCTGGTGGGCAAGGTCGGCATCTTTGATGCGAGCGGCGCGGGCAAGCGCATGCCCCGACCGTGCGACCACGACATAAGGATCCTCGAAGAGCGCCGTCTCGACGAGATCAGGCGCAATCCCGTCACAGCGCAACGCGCCGATAACGAAGTCCGCCGTGCCGTTGCGTAAACCCGCCATGAGATGTTCGTGACTGCCTTCCTCCATTTCGATCTCGATGCCGGGATGCAGACGAAGCATGCGGCCAATCGCACGCGCCAGAAGTTGCTTCGGCATCATCGGCAGACACCCGAAGGAGATACGTCCCTCGGCATGTCCTTGCGCATTGGCGATCTCGGCGATGGCCTGATCGATTTCGCGCAACGCGACGCGCAGCGTCATCGCGAGATACGTTCCAATCTCGGTTGCCGCTATACCGCGGAGGTGTCGACGATAGAGCGATACTCTGAGACCTTTCTCGAAGTCGCGCGCGGTGCGGTGAAGGGTGGGCTCGGCGATACCGAGATGTCGGGCAGCCGCTCGAAACGAGCCATGTTCCGCGATCGCGATATGGTAGCGCACTTGTGTCGTCGTCATCAGACGCGTAGCCGCGCGCGTGTCGATGGCCATACCATTGGCTTGACCGATATGAGCAAGGCCTTGCTCGATTTGGCGCAACATGCGCGCGACGCGTCGATGCAGCAGCTTTCCGGCCTCTGTGCCGACGCTGCCGGCGGTACCGCGATCGAGCAGCCGGGTGCCGGCCTCGGCCTCTAGCTTCGACAGGGCGTCGCTGATGGCCGGTTGAGAGAGGCCGAGAAGCCGCGCCGCCGAGCCGGTCGAGCCGCTGCGCATGACGGCATCGAACATCACCAGACGGCGAAGGTTGAGGCGCTGAAAATCCACAGTGGCGGCCATCGATTTTTGTGCATTGCAACATTAGCATAAATTGATGGGCCCGCACTTATCTTTTCTATGCGCGCGATCCGGCGGGGCCGCCTTAGGTTAGCGGTATCGCGAAAAATTCGGGACCAGCGTGAGGAAACGCCGTGGGTGAGATTTTTGATACGCACACGCATGTGATCTCATCGGATATGGCCGAATATCCGCCGGCGCCGATCGGCGGGCATCGATCGACCTGGTCCCAGGAACGGCCGGTGGATTACGACGGCTTGGTGGCCGCGCTCGATAAGGCGGGCATCGCGAAAGCAGTCGTCGTGCAAGCTTCAACCGTTTATGGCCATGACAATCGCTACGCGGTCGCGGCGGTGAAGGCGCATCCGGATCGCTTCATTGGCGTTTTTTCCGCCGATGTTCTGGCGCCTGACGCGGTCGATCAGATCAAGCGCTGGATGGATGCGGGAATGGCCGGCATCCGTCTCTTCACCACCGGCACGACCATGCCAGGGCAGGCGACGTGGCTCGACAGCGAGCTGTCCTTTCCGGCGTGGGCCTATTGCGAGGCAAACGACATTCCGGTCTGTCTGCAGATGACCCAGGACGGCATCCCCATGCTCGTGCGGCTGCTCGAGCGTTTCCCCAAAGTGCGGGTGCTGCTTGATCATCTGGCGCGGCCAAAACTCGATGACGGCCCGCCCTATGCGCAGGCGAAGGCGCTGTTCGGCTTGGCGAAATATCCCGGTGTCTTTCTCAAGCTGACCAATCGCACGGTCGCCTCGGCCAATGCCGGCAAATCGACGGCCGATCAATTCGTGCCTTTCGTGGTCAAGGCCTTTGGCGCCAACCGCATTGCTTGGGGCTCGAACTTCCCCGCCGCGGAAGAGCCGTTGCCGGATCTGTTGGCCGATGCACGCCGCGGTCTCGCGCCGCTGTCGCAGTCGGATCAGGACATGATCCTCGGCGGTACCGCCAGGCAGCTTTATCCGACCTTGGCGAGGTAGTGATGACCGTGACGCTCTCAACCGTGCTCGGCACCTATCCCCACACAATTCCGCTCAAGGACGGCACGATCACCCATCCGGCGGTGACGCTGAAATTCACCGAGGTCGAGCCGATCCATCACGCTTTTACGCCGATGGTGCGGCGTCAGATCTACGATATCAGCGAGGTGGCGATCGTCACTTATCTGCAGGCGGCCGGCTACAATAAGCCGCTCACGCTGCTGCCGATCGTCGTTGCCTCGCGGCTGCAACGCGGCTGCATCGTCTATTACAAACCAAACGGCGTGGTCACGCCGCAAGACCTCGCCACTAAGCGTATCGGCGTTCGCGCTTACACCCAGACGACCGGCATGTGGGTGCGCGCGGCTTTGGCCGAAGATTTCGGCTTGCCGATCGAGAAGATGCATTGGGTCACGCAGGATCCGGCGCATGTCGAGGAATATGAGGACCCGCCGATCGTCGAGCATGTGGCCAAGAATAGGAACCTGATTGAGATGCTGAAGGATGGCGATATCGCCGCCTGCATCCTCGGCAACGATCTGCCTGACGATCCAGATTTCGTGCCTGTCATTCCCAACCACAAGCAAGTCGATGCGGCGTGGCTGGCAAAGCACCATTTCATGCCGACCAATCATATGGTCTGCGTCAAGAACGACGTGGTCGTGAAGCATCCCGAGGCGGTGCGCAGCGCCTATCGCATGATGCGCGACGCGGACGAGCTTGCAAAGAAGAACGGCACGGCTTCGGGGCGGAGCCTCTTCGGGCTAACGGCCGTGCGCGAGCCCCTGCAGATCGCGCTCGACACCTGTGATCAGCAATTGCTGCTGCCACGCAAGATGACCGCCGATGAGTTGCTGGCGCCGGCACAGGCCCTGCTAGGCGATCTCGCCTGATTTGGCCGGATCGCGATGACATAAACCTGAAGAGGTATTCGTGATGTCCCGTTCCACGGCATCCGTATCAACCAAGAAGCATAGACCTTTCTATCACGATCTGTCGCTCCAGGTCCTGGCGGGCATGGTGATCGGCATCGTCTTCGGCTGGCTCTATCCAAAACTAGGCGTTAGTATGAAGCCGTTCGGCGATGCCTTCATTCGAATGATCCAGATGGTCATCGGGCCGGTGATCTTCTGCACCGTCGTTCATGGCATCGCCGAGGCGCATGATCTGAAGAAAGTGGGTCGCGTCGCGATCAAGGCGATCTTCTATTTCGAGGTCGCCACGACGGCGGCACTGATCATCGCCATGGTCGTCACCAACCTGCTTGCGCCGGGTGCGGGTATGAACATCGATCCGGCGAAGCTCGATCCCGACTCCGTCAAGGATCTGGCAGCTGCGACTCATCACGTTCAAACGGCCGCGGAATTTCTGCTGCTGATCATTCCGAAATCCGTCTTCGATGCGTTTGCACGCGGCGATATCCTGCAAATTCTGTTCTTTTCGGTATTTTTCGCGGGCGGGCTGGCAGCGCTCGGCGAAAAAGCAGCGCCGGTCCTTACCGTGGTCGAGCTCACCTCGCGCTCACTGTTCTGGATCATCGGCGTGGCGATGAGGTTCGCGCCTCTCGCCTCCTTTGGCGCGATGGCGTTCACGGTCGGGCAATTCGGTTTCGGCTCGCTTCTGTCGCTCGGCAAGTTGATCGCGGCGTTTTATCTGATCTGCTTCCTGTTCTTCGTGCTCGTGCTGTGGCCGGTTTCGATCTGGGCGCGGTTCTCGCTGTTGAAGATGATGCGCTACATCGGCGAGGAGCTGCTGCTGGTCATCGGCACCAACTCGTCGGAAACGGTGTTCCCGCAACTGACGCAGAAGCTGACCAAGATGGGCTGCGACGAATCGGTCGTCGGCTTGGTGTTGCCGACGGCTTACAGCTTCAACCATGACGGCACCTGCCTTTATTTCGCGGCGGCGTCTGTCTTCCTCGCCGAGGCGACCAACACGCCGATGGACTGGCAGCACCAATTGGGGCTGCTGCTTGTGCTGCTCCTGACCTCGAAAGGCGCGGCCGGCGTTTCGGGCGCCGCACTCCCGGTGCTCGCGATTACGCTCGCGGCGAGCAATACCATCCCGGTGGCGAGCATCGCGCTGATCATTGGCATCCATCGCTTCCTCGCGGCGGCATTCGTTTTCACCAACATCACCGGGAATTCGGTGGCGACTATCGTCGTGGCGGCCTGGGAAAATGCGCTCGATCGAAACCGGCTGAAATCGGAACTCGACAACGGCTACGTGCCCTCGTCGGCAGGAGCAGAACCCCTCCGCGCGTGACACTCATTATCTATAATCTAACTAGAAGGAATCGTTCCCGAATCGGCTACCGCAGCACGGCAAGCCCATCGGCGGCGCGGACACCCTTGCCTTCGGCGAGCACGAAGAGCGGGTTGATCTCGG
>CAYMNX010000096.1:0-4836 GCA_964391905.1 uncultured Rhizobiaceae bacterium | reverse complement strand
GCAAGACCGCGCTGCCGCTCGCCTCGGCGCAGGATCACAAGCGCGTCGGCGACGGTGATACCGGTCCCAATACCGGCGGCATGGGCGCCTACTCGCCCGCGCCTTGCGTGACGGCCGAGATCGAAGCGCAGGTGATGACGCGCATCATTCGCCCGACCCTCTTGGCGATGGCGCAGGAGGGCCGGCCCTATAAGGGCGTGCTTTATGCCGGGCTGATGCTGACGAAAGCGGGGCCGAAGCTCATCGAGTATAATGCGCGCTTCGGCGATCCCGAATGCCAGGTGTTGCTGCCGCGGCTCAAGAGCGATCTTCTGCCGGCGCTTCTCGCCGCGCGCGACGGCGTGCTCAAGGATTTCGATCTGCGCTGGCGCGACGAGACGGCGCTCTGCGTCGTGCTCGCCGCCAAAGGCTATCCCGACAATCCCGAGCGGGGCAGCGAGATCAAGGGGCTTGGCGACGCGGCGGCGAGCGATCCCAACGTGCTAATCTTCCATGCCGGGACGAAGCAAGTTGGCGGGAAGCTCATCGCCGATGGCGGGCGGGTGCTCAACGTCGTCGGGCTGGGCGCGACCGTCAAAGAGGCGCGCGAGCGCGCCTACGCGGTGATCGACCGCATCGAATGGCCCGAAGGTTTCTGCCGCCGCGATATCGGCTGGCGCGCGCTCGCGCGCTGAGACACGCTTGTCATCTTTCGCCTGATCGGCCAAGCTCAGCGGCGGGGAGGAACCAGAATGACCATTGCCACCGCCGCGCAGAGTCGCGACCAAAAAGAAGCCGCCGTGATGCGGCGCGTGTCGAACCGCTTCCTGTGGTTCTTGATGCTCTGCTTCATGATCAATTTCATCGACCGCACCAATATCGGCTTCGCGGCGCTGACGATGAACAAGGATCTGGGGCTTTCCGCCACGACCTTCGGCATGGCCGGCAGCGCTTTGTCGCTCGCCTATCTCTGCTTCGAGATTCCGAGCAATCTCATTCTCGAGCGCGTCGGCGCGCGCAAGTGGCTCGCGCGCATCATGGTGACTTGGGGACTTGCGTCGGCCGGTTGCATGTTCGTGACGGGGCCTTGGAGCCTCATCATCATGCGCATGCTGGTCGGCATCGCCGAGGCGGGCTTCGCGCCCGGACTCGTCCTCTTCATCACCTACTGGTACCCGCAATACCGCCGCGCCGGCGTGCAGACCATCCCGATGATCGGCCAGCCCATCGCCGGCATGATCGGCGCGCTGTTGGGCGGCGCCATTCTCGGCCTTCACGGCGTCTTCGGCTTGGCCGGCTGGCGCTGGCTCTTCCTGCTCGAAGGCCTGCCGGCAATCGTGCTCGGCATCATCATGTTTTTCTATCTCGCCGACCGGCCGAAGGACGCGAAGTTCCTTTCGGCCGAGGAGAAAGAGACGCTGATCGCACTTCTGGAGCGCGACGAGGAAGAGCGGCGGCGCGCGCAGCCACAGGAGCCGAAGCGCTCGGTCACGCGCCATCTCCTCTCGCGCAACATGCTGCTCATCTCTCTCGCCTATGCCTGCCTCATCGCGACCTTCAGCGCGCTCACCTTGTGGACGCCGCAGATCATCCGCGGCATGTCGAGCGCCGCGATGCCGTTCTGGTTCATCGGCGTGCTCGTCGCAGTGCCGCCCGCCTGCTCGATCTTGTGGATGCTCTACTGGACGCGGCGCTCCGACCGCCGCAAGGAGCGGTTCTGGCATTGCGTCGCGCCGATGCTGGTCGCGGCGGCGGGGTGGAGCGTCGCGGCGACGGTCTCCCATCCGCCGATCCAGCTTGCGGGCCTCATCATCGCCTCGGCCTTCTCGCTCTCGGCCTGGCCCGTCTTCTTCACGACGCCGTCGATCATCCTGCCGCGCGAGGCGCGGGCTGCGGGGCTGGCCTTCCTCAACACCATCGGCATCGTCGGCTCGATGCTGAGCCCGCTGCTCGTCGGCTATTTGAAGGATCAGACCGGCGGCTTCATGCTACCGATGCTGGCAATCGCCGGGCTGCTGATCCTCGGTGTCCTGCTGATGCTGCTGGTGCCGCGCGGCGTGCTCGAGCGCACGGCGGAGCCGGTACCGCAGCCGGCTTGATATAAGCGGAGGATGCTCGCCCTCACGAGCATCCCTCGCTTGCAACCACCGTCGTGATCAGGATCGCGATGCCGCGTCTTCGTCCTCGATCATCGTTTTGCGCAGCCAAGCGGCGAAATCTGCCTCGGTGATGTGACCGGAGGCAAGCGCCATCACGGTCGTCACGATCTCCGCATCGTCCGCCGATATGTCGTGGCCGTGATCAAGCAGAAACACGCTCGCGACGACGAAGGCCGTTCTTTTGTTACCGTCGACAAAAGGATGATCTTGGATGATGCCGCTCGCATAGGCGGCGGCCAGCCGGGCGAGGTCCGGCGTCTCATAAGCGGCGAGGTGTTGCGGCCGGGCGAGAGCCGATTGGAGCGATCCGATGTCTCTCACCCCTGCCGCGCCACCATGCTCGGCAAGCTGCTCGTCGTGAATGGCGAGGGCGACGGCTTCACTGATCCAGCGCCACGCCATCTATTTTGCGAGTTCCCGAAGAGCATTGCGCCGCTTCTTGGCGACGCGCCTTGCAAGCGCCATCTGCCGCTCGAAATCGGGATCGTAGGGCGTGAGACGGAAGCCATCGGGCGTTTCGGTCAGGAACACCGTATCGCCCTGCTCGACCCGCAGCTTGGCGAGCGCTTCCTTCGGCAGGAGAAGGCCGGTGGAATTTCCGACTTTCATCAGCTTCAAAGCGAGCATGCGAGCCCTCGGCAGCGGTGGTTATAACTTTTGTTATAACGTACGCAACCCTCGACCGAGGGTCAAGCCTGATCCTCATCGAAATGCGCTCGGTGCTAGCGCCGCTCCTGAAAGAACCTTTTCAGCAGCGCGGCGGCGCGCTGCTCCTCGATCCCGCCATAGATTTCGGGCCGGTGGTGACAGGTCGGGAGCGTGAAGAAGCGCGGCCCATGCTCGACCGCGCCGCCTTTCGGATCATAGGCGCCGAAATAGAGGCGGCGGATACGCGCAAAGGAGATCGCCGCCGCGCACATCGCGCAAGGCTCGAGCGTCACATAGAGATCGCAATCGTCGAGCCGCGGCGCCTCCCGGGCGGACGCAGCGGCACTGATCACCAGCATCTCGGCATGCGCCGTTGGATCATGCAGCGTCTCGACGAGATTGCCCGAAGCGGCCAGCACGGCGCCGGTCGCATTCTCGACTAGCACCGCGCCGACCGGCACCTCGCCTTTCTCTACGGCGCGCGCCGCCAATTCGAGCGCCTGCTCCATCGGTGATGGCACTGATCTTTGCCTTTCTTGTTTCGTTTACCCAACCGCCCTAAAACCAGCAGCATGGCACAACCGGTCATCGGCCTCACTCTCGATTCGGAGCCGCCGGGCGGCTATTCGAAGACCCATCCCTGGTACGCGCTGCGCGAGAATTATTGCACGGCGGTCGTGGAAGCCGGCGGCTTGCCGATCCTTCTGCCGCACGAGCCCGCGCAGGTCGAGGCTTATCTCGGCCTCATCAGCGGCCTCATCGTGACGGGCGGCGCGTTCGATGTCGACCCCGCACTCTTCGGCGCCGCGAGCCGGCATGCGACCGTGACCACGAAGGACCGCCGCACCCAATTCGAACTCGCCGTCACCAAAGGCGCGATTGCGGCCGACAAGCCCGTGCTCGGCATTTGCGGCGGGCAGCAGCTCTTGAATGTCGCGCTCGGCGGCACGCTCATCCAGCACATCCCTGACGAGATCGAAAATGCCTTGGCGCATGAGCAGCCGAACCCGCGCACCGAGCCCGGCCATAAGGTCGTGATCGAGCGCGGCACCGTGCTTTATGGCATCACGAAAGCCGAAACGATGGCGGTCAACAGCGCGCATCACCAGGCCGTCAAGGACGTGGCGCCCGGCCTCGTCATCGACGCGCGCGCACCCGATGGCGTGATCGAGGGCATCGAGGATCCACGCCGGCGCTTCTGCATTGGTGTGCAGTGGCATCCGGAATACGGCATCGACCCGGGCGACAAGCGCATCTTCGCGGCCTTCATCGCCGCTTGCCGGTGATGGCGGAGCCCGCCGCCGCGAAGGGCGAGCGTGTCGCGAAGCTTCTGGCGCGCGCCGGGCTCTGCTCGCGCCGCGATGCCGAGCGCTGGATCGCCGAAGGTCGCGTGAGCTTGCGCGGCGAGGTGTTGACCTCGCCGGCGGTCAACGTCAGCGACCCGCAGGAGCTGAGCGTCGACGGCAAGCCTTTGCCGACGGCCGAGCGCGCGCGGCTCTGGCGCTATCACAAGCCCGCGGGGCTCGTCACGACCCATCGCGACGAGAAGGGCCGGCCGACGGTGTTCGGTGCGCTACCGGCCGAATTGCCGCGGCTCATCTCGGTCGGCCGGCTCGATCTCAATTCCGAGGGGCTCCTGCTGCTCACCAATGACGGCGCGCTCGCGCGGCGCCTGGAGCTGCCGGCCCATCAATGGCTGCGGCGCTACAAGGTGCGCGTCCATGGCGCGGTCGATTCCGAGCGGCTCAAGGCGCTCGAGAAGGGCGTCACCATCGACGGCGTCTCCTATGGCGCGATTGACGCCGTCCTCGAGCGCCAGCAAGGCAGCAATGCCTGGCTGACGGTCAGCCTGCGCGAAGGCAAGAACCGCGAAATCCGCCGCGTGATGACGCATCTGGGGCTTCCGGTCTCGCGCCTCATCCGCCTCGCCTTCGGCCCGTTCCAACTCGGTCATCTGGAGCGCGGCGCGATCGAGGAAGTGCCGCAGCGCGTGCTGCGCGAGCAGCTCGGCGCGCATGAGCCCAAAACAAAAAAACATGCGCATCATCGG
>CAYMNX010000095.1:0-7731 GCA_964391905.1 uncultured Rhizobiaceae bacterium | reverse complement strand
CTGCGCCAACAATGCCGAGGTCCTGAGGGACGCGGCGCTCGCCGGCCACGGCATCGCACTGCTGCCGACCTTCATTGCCGGCGCCGATCTGCAGCAAGGACGGCTCGTCTCCATCCTTTCCAACTACAAGGCGCCGGAGCTCTCGCTCTGCGCGATTTATCCGCCGACGCGCCATCTCTCGCTCAAGGTTCGGCTCTTCATCGATTTCCTGGTCGAGCGCTTCGGCAACCGGCCCTATTGGGACCTCGTGACCTAGGGAGCTATTGAAATCTCTCCGCCGTCATCGCGAGGCCGCGAAGCGGCCGTGGCGATCCAGAGAACCCATGAGAAACCTACATGATTCTGGATTGCCACGTCGGCCTCCGGCCTTCTCGCAACGACGCAGTTGTGTTTCAGCAGCCAACTCAGGCGGGCTGCTCCTCGATCGCATCGACGCGATCGGGATAGAAGGCGAGGTGGTCCTTGATCGGGGCGACGGCATCATAGGGCGTCTCATAGGTCCAGACCGCGTTCACCGTGCGCTCGCCGCCGGCGGGAATGCTGTAATAGGCGGCATCGCCCTTATAAGGGCAGTAGGTGCTGCGATCCGTCCGCGCGAGCAGCGACATGTCGACATCCTTGCGCGGGATATATTGAACCGCCGGATAGGTCGATTCGCGCAAGGTGAGCGCCTCGCTGGTCTCGGCGATCACGCGGCCGGCAACCTTCACCACCACGCGTTTCGGATTGCGCTCGACGGTGATCGGATGATCGGGACCGGGAATTTTGACGGGCTTGGTCGTGGTCGTCATGGTGTGCGGCTCCTTCCGGCTGCGATGATCGATATGTTGGTCGATGAGTGAGGGGCGGCAAGGTCCCGCTGTCGGCGCGATAAACGACGAGGCCTTAAGCCCCGACAAGGACCGTCAATTTGACATCGGGCTGGCTCGCAACATCGAAGGTGATCTGCTCGAAGCGCAGAAACCCGTCGCGCGGGTGATTGAAGGTGCGCTCGCCGCCTTCGCGCCCGAGCACGCCATGCGCGTCCCAATGCCGCGCGAAGTCGGGGCTCTGCCGCCGCAGCCCGTCGACGAGCTGGCGAAGGGCGGGATCGTCGAGATGGCTGCTCACATCGGCGCGGAATACGGCGACGACGCGGCGCGCGCGGACCTCGTAATCGCAGATCAGAGCCCGCGCCGCCGGCTCGAGAACGATGTAGCGCAGAAGATTGCGATCGCCCTCCCGCTCGTCCAACCAGCCGACGAAGAGTCGGCTTGCCGCTTCGTTCCAGCTGCGTGCGGTCCAGAAGCGGTCGAGGATGTAAGCGGGCGTCGTGATCGCCGCGACGCAGGCCGTCAGTGCCGCCGGAATATCGTCGCTTTCGTCGGCGCCCTGATCGGGATCGCGCTTGCCGGCGACTTCGAAGAGATAGGCACGCTCGGCGCGGCCAAGCCGCAAAACCTTCGCCAGCCGCGCCAAAGCCATCGGCGAGACCGACACCTCGCGTCCCTGCTCGAGCCAGGTATACCAGGTCACGCTCAGGCCGCAGAGCTGCGCCACCTCCTCGCGCCGAAGGCCCGGCGTGCGCCGCCGCGCGCCCGGCGCCAGGCCCAGCACCGCCGGTTTGAGCTTCTCGCGTCGCGCCCGGACGAAAGCGCCCAATTCGCGTTGTCGTTCGAGAGACGGTGCGTCAACCATGGTGCAAAATATACCAGTATAAAATTGCAGCTTAAACCGGTGTGACGGCGCTGCTATGCCGAGACCCGTCGGTGCGAGCGAGGAGTGCCATGACGGAAAAGACGAGCCACGAGGCCGTGGTCGGCGATCAGTTCGGATCGCGGGCATCGGCCTATCTGACGAGCGCTGTCCACGCACAAGGTCAGGACCTCGATGCGTTGGTCGCGCTCATGCGCGAGCGGAAAGACGCGCGCGTCCTCGATCTCGGCTGCGGCGGCGGCCATGTCACCTTCAACGTCGCGCCGTTCGTGCGCGAGATCGTCGCCTATGACTTGTCGCCCGAGATGCTGGCGGTGGTGGCGCGCGCCGCCCAGGAGCGCAAGCTCGGCAATGTGACGACGCAGCAAGGCGTGGTCGAAAGCCTGCCTTTCGCGGATCAGAGCTTCGATGCCGTGCTCAGCCGCTATAGCGCGCATCATTGGCGTGACTTCGATCGCGCCTTATCCGAGGCGGCGCGTGTGCTGAAGCCCGGCGGCGTCGCCGCTTTCGTCGATTCCGTCGCGCCGGGCACGCCACTCTTCGATACCTTCTATCAGGCGATCGAGCTCTTGCGCGATTGCTCGCATGTGCGCAGCTATGCGCGCGCGGAGTGGGAGGCGGCGCTGGCGCGTGCCGGGCTCGTTCCCGTCGCGACGCGGCAGTATCGGGTGCCGCTCGACTTCGCCTCCTGGGTCGAGCGCATGAAGACGCCCAAGCTTCAAATCGAGGCGATCCGCGCCCTGCAAAGCGCGGTATCGAGCAGCATCACCCGCTATTTCGACACCAAACCCGACGGCGGCTTCACGATCGATGTGGCGCTCTTCGAGGCGTCAAAGCCAAGAACGTGAAACGGGACGTCTTTCGCGCATCAACAGGCCTCGCAAGCCGCCGCTCCACCGCCGGCAGGGTGTCCGAACAAGCGGCCGTTCAGAAGGATATCGTGGTTGAAGCCTTCGGCGACGTGATCGTCGCCATTCGACGCAACGCAGAGACTGACATTGATCGCGGCCAAGATCGCGGTGTCGATCTGCTCGGGCGGAAGCTTATAGCGCGCGATAGCGGCAAGGCTTCGGGCAACGCCGCTCGGTTGCATGGGGCGCCGGGCTCACGCCGCCGCTTGAGCGACCAAACGCACCGTGACGACGTAGCAGCCGCTATTCTCCTTATCGAGCGTGGCGACCCAGCGGCCATTGGCCCAGCCATTCGGCAGCAAGAGAAAACCGCGCGATGCGAGATAGCGAGCGGCTTCATCGCGCGTCGGATAACGGCGGATGAGTTCGGCGTTGTATGTCATGGCGACCTCCCCAGTAGCTTGACGCTATGGGTCCGATCTTCCGCGCACCGCGCGTCCTCGGCTGTTGCGCAGCTAACACCCGCCGTAAAAACCTGTCGGCGCGGCGTACCGACGCCATAATCGTGATGCTGTCTCTTGTCTTCGCCGACAGCGCCCTTATATAGTTTGGGCTTGTACGCTAAAAGCGTTTCCAGGAAGTGGGCGGCCGCATTATAAAAATTACCAAACAAAGCCAATTTCGCCTTGTGAACCAGTGCAAGTCCCTATCCGACAGCCGCTGGATGGCTCGCTTTTTTGCCCATAAAATTGCCCACCGTAATAATGGGCAGATTTGTGGTTGACGCCCATCTCCCCTAAAGTTTCGATTGGCATCGAGCCGCGCTATCGGGCGCGGGCCAAAACCCCAGGGTGGAAAATGGCCGAGAACACCGCAAAACCGAAGACGGATTGGGAGATCGCACAGGCAGCGAAGCTCAAGCCCATCATCGAACTCGCCCGCGACCGGCTCGGCATCCCCGCCGAGAGTGTCGAGCCCTACGGTCATGATAAGGCGATGATCGGCATGAGCTTCGTGCAGAAGGCGCTGGCCGAGCGCCCGGACGGCAAGCTCATCCTCGTCACCGCGATCAACCCGACGCCCGCGGGCGAAGGCAAGACCACGACCACGGTGGGGCTGGGCGATGCGCTCAACCGCATCGGCAAGAAGGCGATGATCTGCCTGCGCGAGCCGAGCCTTGGCCCGTGCTTCGGCATGAAGGGCGGCGCGGCCGGCGGCGGCTACAGCCAGGTCGTGCCGATGGATGACATCAATCTCCACTTCACCGGCGATTTTCACGCGATCGGCATCGCCAACAATCTCCTGGCGGCGATGATCGACAATCACGTCTATTGGGGTAACGAGCTCCAAATCGATCCGCGCCGCATCACCTGGCGCCGCTGCCTCGACATGAACGACCGCGCCCTGCGTTCAATCGTTTCGTCGCTGGGGGGCGTTGCCAATGGCTTCCCACGCGAGGACGGGTTCGACATCACCGTCGCCTCCGAGATCATGGCGATCCTTTGCCTTGCGACCTCGATGGAGGATTTGAGCCGCCGCATCGGCAATATCATCGTCGGCCAGACCCGTGATCGCCAGCCGATCCGCGCGAGCCAGCTCAAGGTCGCGGGCGCCATGACCGCGGTGCTGAAGGATGCGATCAAGCCCAATCTCGTGCAGACGCTCGAGAACAACCCGGCCTTCATCCATGGCGGGCCTTTCGCCAATATCGCCCATGGCTGCAATTCGGTGACGGCGACGAAGCTCGCGCTGAAGCTCGCCGATTACGTCGTGACCGAGGCGGGGTTCGGCGCCGATCTCGGCGCCGAGAAATTCTTCGACATCAAATGCCGCAAGGCGGGACTCCGGCCCGATCTCGCCGTCGTCGTCGCGAGCGTGCGCGCGCTCAAATTCCATGGTGGCGTCGCCCGGGCCAATCTCGGCACCGAGAATGCGGAGGCCGTCAGCAAAGGCCTCGTCAATCTGAAGCGCCATCTCGCCAATATCAAGAAATTCGGGGTGCCGGCGATCGTCTGCATAAATCGCTTCGGCTCCGATACCGAGGCGGAGCTTTCCGCGGTCATCGATGGCTGCAAGGAGGAGGGCGTCAAAGCGACGGTTTGCACGCATTTTGCCGAAGGCGGCAAGGGCGCCGAGGCTTTGGCGCGCGTCGCGGTCGAGGAGATCGCGCAGGGCAAGGCCAATTACAAGCCGCTCTACCCCGATGACATGCCGCTCCTCGAGAAGATCAAGACCATTGCCACCGAGATCTATCACGCGGGCGAGGTAGCCGCGCCAAAGCCGGTGCTCGACCGCCTCGCCGAGCTCGAAAAGCAAGGCTTCGGCAAGCTGCCGGTCTGCATGGCGAAGACGCAGTACAGCTTCACCGCAAATGGCGATATCTATGGCGCGCCGTCGGGCTTCTCGCTGCCGATCCGCGAGGTGCGGCTCTCGGCCGGCGCCGAGTTCATCGTCGTCATCTGCGGCGACATCATGACCATGCCCGGCCTGCCGCGCGTGCCCTCGGCCGAGCAGATGTACGTTAACGACAAAGGCCAGATCATCGGACTTTCTTAACCGGCGAGGCGTGCGGCGATGGAACGGCGCGAGATCATGGCGTGGCGAAAGGAAAAGCGCGTCGAGCTCATCGCCGCGCGCATGGCCTTGACCTCTGCCGTTCACAACGCAGCGAGCGCCGAGATCTTCAAGCGCTTGACGACGCTCTTTGCGCCGATGCCGCGCACGCTCATCGGTGCCTACTGGCCGTTCCGGCGCGAATACAATGTCATCGCCTTTCTCGAATGGCTGACCGAGCGGCGCCACGAAGTCGCGCTTCCCGTCGTCGTCGGCAAGGGCATGCCGCTCGAATTCCGCCGCTGGACGCGCGACATGAAGATGCTCTCGGGCGTCTACGACATTCCCTATCCCGCCGCCGGCGATCCGGTTCAGCCTTCGGCCTTGATCATCCCCATGGTCGGATTCGACGATGCCGGCTATCGCCTTGGCTATGGCGGCGGCTTCTACGACCGCACCATCGCGAGCTATGCGGTAAAGCCGCTGTGCGTCGGTACCGGCTTCGAGCTCGGCCATCTCGAGACGATTGATCCGCTGCCGCACGACCTGCCGATGGATCACATCGTGACCGAGAAGGCGCTCTATCGCCGTTCCGGATCGGGCCTCGAAAAAGTCTGACGCGATCCCGCGCTACTTCCCTTCGATCAGGATGAGGCGCAAGTTGGAGGCGCCCTGGCGCACCGCCTTTGCTTCCGCATATTCGGGCGATTGGAACCAGCGCTGCGCCGCTTCGACCGAGGGGAATTCGATGACGAGGATGCGGTGCGCGGGCCCGCCTTCGAGGACTTGGGGCGTCGCGCCGCGCGCCAGATAGCGGCCGCCGTATTTCTCGACCGCCGCGGCGACCATGCCGCTGTAGCGCTTGATCACATCGGGCTTCAGGATATCGACCTCGCCGATCACATAGGCTGTCATGACGTTCGTCTCCGATTGGGGCGCTACTTGCTTGTTGCGTCGATGAAGGTGTCGGTGAAGAAGTCGCCGCTCTGATAGCTGCCCTTGAGGAGCCCGATCCCGGTCATGAAGGCGATGCGCTCCTTCCATTCCTCGTCCGATTGCCAGCCGACGGGATGGCCTTCGGTTTTCGGCGAGAAGCGCAGCGGGCGGTACATATCGACCTGGAAGCGCAAGGTTTCGGGCGTGAGCTTCAGCTCGGGGCGCTCTTTCTTGATTGCCTCGACGGCCTCGGACTCATGACCGGCATAGATGTAATCGAGCGCCTCGACGCAGATCGCGATGAATTTCGCGAGCGCCTCCCTCTTTTGCGCGATCGTGTCCTCGGTCGCATAAAGCCCGTCACCCGGCAGCTTGACGCCGTAATCGACCGCGCTCATGAGGCGCGAGGCGCGCCGCGGATTGGCCTCGGAGAAAGCGAGATCGACGGTCATCATCGCATCCGCCGCGCCTGTCGCATAGGTCGAGAAAAGCGCGGTCGAATCGACATACATCAAGGTCAGATCCTGCTGCGTCATGCCGAATTGCTTCAAGAACGAATCGAGCAGCGGCGGCCACGGCCCGGCGGCGATGACGGCCACTTTCTTGCCTTTGAGATCGGCTGGCGAATGAATCGCCGAATCCTGCGGCGCGATGATCGCGGGCCCATCTTTCTTGAACCATTCGGCGATCGCCTTGACGCGGGCGCCCTTCTCGCGCGCCGAAGCCATCGGCGCCAACTGCCCTTCACCGATATCGGCATGGCCGGAGGAGACGACCTGCATCGAGTAATTCGAGCCGCGACCGTCCAGCAACTCGACATTGAGCCCGGCTTTGTCGAACCAGCCCTTCTCCTTGGCAAGGAAGAGATAGGCCTGCGGCCCTTGCGGATAGAAGGCGAGCTGCACCGAGAGCGCATCGGCCGCCTGCGCGGTACCCTCCCCTGCCAATGCGCCCAGCAGGGCGACGAGGAGCGGAAAGAATCGGAAGCGGCGCGACATGGATCAATCCTTTGCGGAGAAGAGGCGGCTCAGCGTCGTCACAAGCTGCTGCCAATGCTGCGTTGCGAGACGTGCCAGGGCAGGAGCCGCGCCTCGAGATAGACGACGAAATAGAAGAGCGCGGTGGCGATGATGCTGAGGAGCAACACCGCGCCAAAAGCGCGGGGCGTATCGAAGCTTCCTTGCGCCACCAGGATAACATAGCCGAGACCGCGCTGACCGCCGACATATTCGCCGACGATCGCGCCGATGACCGAGAGCGAGATCGCGACTTTGAGCGCGGCGAAGAAATGCGGCAGGGCATGGGGAAAGCGGATCTTGAAGAGGATGGCGAGCCCGCTCGCGCGGCTGACGCGGGCGAGATTGATCATCTCCGGGTCGACCGAGCGCAAGCCGCCGACGAGATCGACGACGATCACGAGGATCGACATCAGCGCCGCGATCGCGACCTTGGGCTCGAAGCCGGTGCCGAGCCACAGCACGAAGAGCGGCGCCAGCGCGACTTTCGGCACGCTGTGGATGAGCGCGAGGAGCGTCAGGAAGATGCGCTCGAGAATCTTCGACGAGATCACCGCGACCGCCATCAGCACACCGATCAGGATGGCGCAGAAGAATCCGACCAGTGTCGCCGCGATGGTGAAGCCCGCATGCATCGCATAAAGCCCGGGCGCGCTCAGGAAGTCGCGCACCACATCCTC
>CAYMNX010000094.1:0-1693 GCA_964391905.1 uncultured Rhizobiaceae bacterium | reverse complement strand
CGTGGATGCCACCAAACCATTCTCGGTCCCGGCCGCATTGCCCTGAAGGGCTCGAAGCCATGCTTTGGTCGTTCTTGATTCTCATCAAGCAAGGAATGCAATGTCGCGGCGTCATCGGGTTTCGGCGTCTTTCAACATCATGGCCGCGCCTTTCTCGGCGATCATGGCCGTCGGCATGTTGGTATTGCCAGACGTGATCGTCGGCATGACCGAGGCGTCGATCACGCGCAAGGCCGCAATGCCGTGGACACGCAGGCGCGCATCGGTGACGGCGGTGGGATCGCTGGCGAGCCCCATCTTCGCCGTCCCCACCGGATGAAAGATCGTCGTGCCGATGGCGCCCGCGGCGCGGATGAGCGATCCGTCGTCGTCGCCGATCTCGGGGCCCGGCAGAAACTCCTCCGGACGGTATGGCGCCAAGGCCGGTTGGCGCATCAGCCGGCGCGTCGCGCGGATGGCGTCGGCGGCGACGGTCTTGTCCTCTTCGGTCGTCAGATAATTGGGCGCGATGCGCGGCGCCGCATCGGGTGCGGCCGAAGCGATGCGCACCGTGCCGCGCGAGCTGGGCTGCAGGTTGCAGGCAGCGACGGTGATGGCGGCGAAACGGTGCAGCGGCTCGCCGAACCGGTCGAGCGACAAGGGCTGGACGTGGAACTGAATATTGGCGCGCTCATGGCCGGCCGAAGAGCGCATGAAGATGCCGAGTTGCGACGGCGCCATGGTCAGCGGCCCGCGCCGCCGCAGCGCGTAGTCGAGCCCCATCAGGCCGCGTCCGATCCAGGAGTGATAGGTCTCGTTGAGGGTCGCGATGCCCGCGACTTTATAGATCGCGCGTTGTTGCAGGTGATCTTGCAGGTTCCGTCCAACGCCTTGCCGGTCGAGCACGGTCTCGATACCGAGCGGCGCCAGCCAGTCATGGGGCCCGATGCCCGAGCGCTGGAGAATCTGGGTCGAGCCGATCGCGCCGGCGCAGAGAACCACCTCGCCCTTGGCCCGCGCCTCGACGCTCTCTCCGCCTTGCATGAAGCGCACGCCGACGGCTTTGTTGTTCGCGACGATGAGCTTCTCGACGAGCACCTTGGTTTCGAGGCGGAGATTGGGCCGCGCGAGCGCCGGCTTCAGGAAGCCGCGCGCCGATGACCAGCGCCGCCCGCGCCTCTGGTTGACATGGAAATAGCCGACGCCTTCATTGTCGCCGGTATTGAAATCGCCGGTCGCGGGAATGCCCATTTGCACCGCGGCCTCAGCTACCGCATCCAAGATTTTCCAGGAAACGCGCGGCGCCTCGACCCGCCAGCCGCCGCCGGTGCCATGATGAATACTCTCGCCCAGGAAATGATCTTCCAAGGAGCGGAAGGCAGGCAGCACGTCGTCCCATCCCCACCCCTCGAGGCCGAGCTGGCGCCAGTGATCGTAATCGGCCGCCTGTCCGCGCATGGTGATCATGGCGTTGATCGCCGACGAGCCGCCGATCACCTTGCCGCGCGGATAGGCGAGCGCGCGGCCATTGAGGCCCGCTTCCGGCTCGGTCTTGAACATCCAATCGGAGCGCGGATTGCCGATGGCGAAGAGATAGCCGACCGGGATGTGATACCAGATCCAGTTGTCCCGCCCGCCGGCTTCGAGGAGCAGCACCCGCTTCCGCGCATCCGCCGACAGCCGATTGGCGACGATGCACCCCGCGGTCCCCGCG
>CAYMNX010000093.1:0-2915 GCA_964391905.1 uncultured Rhizobiaceae bacterium | reverse complement strand
CTCGATCTTCGCGGCGCCATCGAGCGCAACCGGCACCAGCTCGCCGCGGCGTAGCCGCGCCTCGATCAAGCGGCGAATCCCGGGCTTTCGCGGCGCGTCGCCGAAGCAGACGGAATCGAGGCTGACGATCCCTTGCGCGCGCAGCGCTCGCTCGAGGAGATACGCGAGGATCTCGCGCTCCGATGCGGGCTTGGGGCGCTTCTCCCAGCCGAAATGGCGATCCATCAGCTCGTAGGTCTTGAGCATGCCCGCCCGCGCGCTGATCGTCACCTTGCCGGTATAGAAAGCGAGCTGCAGCGCGCGTTTCGAGGGCTTGCGGCTCGCCCAAGGATGATCCTTCTCGACCAGCACATCATCATCGATATCGCGAATGGTGAGCGCGCCGTTTCTGCGAATGCGCGTCACCACGCGCCGCAAATCCTCCGGCTTGACCGAGCGATACCAGCGATGCGGCTCGAGCTGCGCCGCGCGCATCGCGCGCATGAAGAAGCGGATGTCGCTGGTCGGTAAATAGGAGAGCGCATGCGACCAGTACTCGAAGACGCTCTTGTCGACGCTTTGGGCGTGGCGCAGGTCGGCGCGGCGATAGGCGGGAATGCGCGTATAGAGGATGTGGTGATGCGAGCGCTCGATCACGTGGATCGTATCGATCTGGACATAGCCCAAATGCTCGACGGCACGGCGCGTCGCCTCGGGCCCCGCGCCGAAAGGCGCCGCCGCGTCGAGCCGCTGGGCCGCGAGCCAGATGCGTCGCGCTTCTGATTTCGTGACGGGGTAGGGCTTGTCGGCAGGCGCGAGCATGGATGAGCGCCACTATAGCGGATGAGAGCGATCGGGACGCTATCCTGACCGAGCCTTTCTGCCGACCACCGCCGCGCTCCGCACACGCCACCGCCCTGCCGCCGCGGGAGCCGCGGCGGCGATACCCACCCGGCCGTCTGATACCGACTTACGCCGATTGCGGCTTGAACAGCTTCGTCAGCTCCGTACGGAACTCGGGCGTGTCCTCATGTCCGTGCACGGCGACGGCGTGCTGAACCGCCGCGTCGAGCAGCTCCTCCTGGCTATCGGCAGCGATCGATACGGTGCAGTTCTTCTCGCTCGGATACTCGCGGCAGTCGATTTGGTAGCGAGCCATGAATGCCCTCCCTGGGATATCGACATGTTGTTCTTGTGCGTCTCGTGGCCAGCGGACAACCGGCCCACGGATGGCGGATACGATATCACAAACGCCGATTGCGTTGTCGCGTTGAGTTTCGCGACACCGAAGCGGATGGCTCTCAATCAGGCAGAAAGGCACGAGATGGAAACTAAGACCAGACCCGTGCCGCGGCGCTTCTGAACTGGCTGGGGCGGGAGGATTCGAACCTCCGTATGGCGGAATCAAAATCCGCTGCCTTACCACTTGGCTACGCCCCACCGGCGGTGGGCGCGACCATAAACGCAAAGCGGGACAAAGGCAAAGCTTCTGCCTCTCGCCTCGTTTCCTGTCCTCGGCTTTTGGCGGGGCTGACCTCAGCGAGGCGCGGAACTCTCGGCCGATATCCGGGTTGACACGGGACGCGTCCCGTCGGCATGGTTCGCGCCGCCTCCCGTTACTCACCCCGTGCTGATTGCCGATGAGCGCTTCCGAAGCAACTGCCGTAATCGCCCCGGCGCTGCCGCAGCCGCGCGATCCGCATCTGCGGCGCATGGCCGACACGATTCGCGCGCTCGCCATGGACGCCGTCGAGGCGGCGAATGCGGGCCATCCCGGCATGCCGATGGGCATGGCCGATGTCGCGACCGTGCTGTGGACGAAATATCTGAAGTTCGATCCCGCCGAGCCGCTGTGGCACGACCGTGACCGGTTCATCCTGTCGGCCGGCCATGGCTCGATGCTGCTCTATGCGCTGCTGCATCTGACGGGCTATGCCGATATGACGATGGCGGAGTTGAGAAATTTCCGCCAGCTCGGCAGCCGCACCGCGGGCCATCCCGAGCGCGGCCACGCCGCCGCGATCGAGACCACCACCGGGCCCTTGGGCCAAGGACTCGGCAATTCCGTCGGCTTGGCGCTGGCCGAGCGCTTCCTCGCCGCGCGCTTCGGGCGCGCGCTCGTCGACCACTACACCTATGTGATCTCGGGCGATGGCTGCCTCATGGAAGGGATCAGCCAGGAGGCGATCTCGCTCGCCGGGCATCTGCGCCTCTCCAAGCTGATCGTCTTCTGGGACAATAACAGCATATCGATCGACGGCAGCACCTCGCTCTCGACCTCCGACGATCAGCTGGCGCGCTTCAAGGCCAGCGGCTGGAACACGGAGGCGATCGACGGGCACGATACCGATCAGATCGCCGCTGCCATCGAGCGTGCGCAGAAGAGCGACCGTCCGTCGCTGATCGCTTGCCGCACGATCATCGCCTTCGGCGCGCCGACCAAGGCCGGCACCGCCGCGGCCCATGGCTCGCCCCTCGGCAAGAACGAGATCGCGGGAGCGCGCGAGCGCCTCGGCTGGACCGCCCCGCCCTTCGTCGTCCCCGCCGATATGGCCGAGGCGTGGCGCAAAGCCGGCGAGCGCGGCCGCGGCGCTTGCGCCGAATGGCATCAGCGGTTCGCGAAAGCCGATGCCGCAACGCGCGCCGAGTTCGAGCGCGGCATGAAGGGCGAGCTGCCGCAAGCGGCGCGTGCGGCGCTTACCGCGCTCAAAGCGAAATTCGCAAACGAGGCGCCGAAGATCGCGACGCGGCAATCCTCGGGGCATGTCATCGAGGCGCTGGCGCCGACGATCCCCGAGCTCCTGGGCGGCTCGGCCGATCTGACGCCCTCCAACAATACCAAAGTCAAAAGCCAGAAAGAGATCACGCGCGCGGATTACGGCGGCAACTATCTCCACTACGGCATTCGCGAGCACGGCATGGCGGCGGCGATGAAC
>CAYMNX010000092.1:0-9352 GCA_964391905.1 uncultured Rhizobiaceae bacterium | reverse complement strand
TATCTTCCGCCATCGCACCACTCCTTGCCGCCCGGGCCCCAGGCCCGCGCCGAGCGCAACGATCTAGCAGGCCCCGCCCGGCCCGTCACCTGCAACCGGGGCGGCGCCCTATCGGCCGACGACCTCGAGGATCATGCGGTTGACGCGCTCGGGCTCCTCGATGTTCACGCCATGGCCGGTATTGGCGAGGATCTCGAGCCGCGCGCCCGGCAGGGTTTCTCTCAAGAAATGGCTGGGCTTGGCGCAGCCGGCATCATCGCCGCCGAGGACGATGAGCGTCGGAATCTTTACCGCCGCGATGCGATCTTTGTGTGCGTAGAGCGGCGGGCGGCGCTTTTGGACGCCGCGCATTGTGTTGGTGAGCCCCAGCACCGAGAATTGCGCGAGCTCGGCGAGAAATTTCTCGAACTCGGCCGGGTTCTTCTCCTTGAGCTTCACGCGCGCGGGCGAGGTCGTGAAACTCTCGCGGATTTGCGCTGAGCCGTTCTTTTCGACCCGCGCCGCCATCGCTTCCATATTGGCGACGTATTCCTCGGGCTTGGCATCGGAGCCGCTGCCGATGCTGCAAAGGATCG
Source organism: uncultured Rhizobiaceae bacterium (assembly GCA_964391905.1). Taxonomy (GTDB): domain Bacteria; phylum Pseudomonadota; class Alphaproteobacteria; order ATCC43930; family CGMCC-115725; genus CAIKMD01. The sequence goes on along the minus strand of CAYMNX010000092.1, from coordinate 8,777 downwards.
CGGAGCGCACCCGCGCCGGATGGGCGAGCGCGAATTGCAACGCCGCCGCCGAGCCCATCGATACGCCCATGACATGCGCATCCTCGACTTGCGCCGCATCCATCACCGCGCCGATATCGGCGGCCGCAATATCCTGCGAATAGGAGTCGACCGATGCCGGCACGTCCGACGGCGGATAGCCGCGCGCATTAAAGGCGATGCAGCGAAAGCGCGGCTTCAGCGCCGCGACTTGTGCATCGAAGGAGCGACAGGTGCCGGCGAGCTCATGCACGAAGACGATGGGCGGGCCGCTGCCTTGCGCCTCGTAATAAAGCCTCGTTCCGTCCGCTGCCTTCGCTTGCGACATGAGGCCGATCCTTTCAATGGCGATTGGCGATGCCACCATCGATGGTGACGACCGTGCCGCTGATGTAGTTCGAGTGATCCGAGGCGAGGAATACGACCATCGGCGCCACCTCATCGACATTCGCCGGCCGCTTGTACGGCATGTGCTTGAAGCTCTCCGTGTAGCGGTTCTCGTCACCCAACTCACGCTTGGCGCGAATTTTGCCGAGATAGACCGTGCGGTCGGTCAAGACCGGGCCGGGATTGACGGCGAGAACGCGAACGCCGTGATCGACGCTGCGCCCGCCCATGGCGCGCGCAAAGGCCATCAGCGATGCATTCCCCGCGGCGCCGGCGATGTAGCCAAAATCGAGCTTCTCGCCGCCCAAGCCGCAAATGCAGATGATGACGCCACGCTGACGCTTCGACATCAGCCCGAAATAGGCGCGGGTCAGGTTGATGTAGCCGAACACCTTGAGATCCCAGCCCGCGCGCCACGTCTTGTCATCGACCTCGAAGATGGTGCCGCCGGGAATGGCGCCGGCATTGTTGATGAGGATATCGACATCGGGAAAGGAGGCGACGAGCTTGTCGCGCTGCGCCTGGTCGGAAAGGTCCAGCGCCATCGTATCGACCTTGACCTTATATTTTTCCTTGATGTCGGCGGCGTTTTTCTCGAGCTGCTCCTTGGAGCGCGCGGCGAGGACGAGATTGACGCCCTCCGAGGCAAAGCATTCTGCGACGGCGAGGCCGATCCCCTTCGACGCGCCGGTAATGAGCGCCGTTCGGCCCGCGAGATGCAAATCCATTGAAGCGTTCCTCTCGGATTATTCGTTAGCGAGGCATCTTTGCCCATCGGCGAAAAGGGGTCAATCCGCGACGAGGCGCGTCTTCACTCTGTTGCGTTGCAGCCGCCGCGCCGCGATCCGAATGACGCCGACGACGCCGTTCGGCATCAAATACATGCACGCGATGAGAAGGACGCCGTAGATCGCCCAGGGCGCCGCCTTCGATATCTGATCGGCAAAGGTCGGAATGAATTCGACGAAGAGCGCGCCGAAAAACGCGCCCGAAACGGTCGCGACGCCGCCGACCACCACGCCGACGACGAAGCTGATCGAGAGAAAGAGCGTGAAGCTGTCGGGCGAGACGAATTGCGTCGTGATCGCGCCGAGCGCGCCGGCAACGCCCGTGAAGAGCGCGCTGACGCCGAAGGCCAGCGATTTATAGAGCGAGGTATCGATCCCCATGCCGGCGGCGGCGATGGGATTGTCGCGGATGGCGACGATCGCCCGCCCGGTTCGACCGCGCAGCAGGTTGTAGCCGAGGATGAACATCACGAGCGTGACGGCAAGGCAGAAGAAATAGAGATACTGATCGGAATCGAGCGGCAGGAACGCGGGCGCGTCGGGCTTCGACAGCAACATGCCTTGAACGCCATGCGTCCAATCGTCAAGCGCGCGGAACTTCAGGAGCTGCGGCGTCGCCACGGCGAGCGCGAAAGTGGCGAGCGCCAGATAGGGGCCTTCGAGCCGCAGGGCCGGCAGGCCGAAAAGAAAGCCGGCGATGAAGCAAATGCCCGCGGCGAATGGGAGGGTCGCCCAATAGGGAATGCCGGTGCGCTCGAGCAGGATCGCGACCGTGTAGGCGCCGAGCGCGTAGAAAGCGCCGTTGCCGAGCGCGATCTGGCCGTTATAGCCGGTGAGGATATTGGCACCGAAGATTGCGATCGCGTAGTTGAGCACCATGGTCAGCTGGAACACGTGATACCCGCTGACGACGAACGGCACGGCGATCGCCAAAGCGATCGCGGCGGCAAGGAGTACGATCCGTTGGCGCGGCATCAGACACGCGTCACGACAAAGCGGCCGAAAAGACCCGAAGGCTTCACGACGAGAACGCCGATGATCACGACGAGCGCGACCGAGAGCTTCAGCTCGGTGCCAACGACATAGGCGCCGGCCAGATTCTCGAGCACGCCGACGATGACGCCGCCCAGGGCCGCGCCCCAGGGATTGTCGATGCCGCCCAGCACCGCGCCGGCGAAGCCGTAAAGCAGGATGCCGCTCATCATATTGGGCTCGAGATAGAGGATCGGCGCCGCCATGATCCCGGCGATCGCGCCGATCGCGGCGGCAAGGCCCGCGCCCAAGGCGAGCATGTGGTTGACGCGAATGCCGACGAGCCGGCTCGACGCCGGATTTTGTGCGGCTGCGCGCATCGCGAGGCCGAGATTCGTGAAGCGGAAGAAGAGAAAGACGAGAAACAGCACGAGCACGGTCACGGCGATCATCCCGACCTCATGGCCTGAGAGATAGTTGCCGCCGAGCCAGGCGCGGGTCGGAAAGGGGCTCGGGAAGGTCTTGACCGTGTAGGTGTAGATCCATCCCGCGACGCTGTTGAAGATGACGAGCAGGCCAATGAAGACGATCACCACGGAAAAGAACGAGGCGTTTTGCACGGGGCGCAGAATGACCGCCTGAATGAAGATCCCGATCACGAAAGAGACGCCCAGCGTCACGAAGAACGCCGCCCAATAGGGGAAGCCGGCATCGATCAGCGTCCAGGCGATGTAGGTCGAGAACATCGCGAGCTCGCCTTGCGCGAAATTGATGTGATGCGTCGCCTGATAGACCATCACCAGCGCCAGGGCCAAGCTCGCATAGAGTCCGCCATTCGCGACGCCCGACAGAAACTGATGCAGGAAGGCTTGCACGAAGAAGCGCTTCTCAATAGCCAAGATAGGCGCGGCGCACCGACGGATTGGCGCTGATCACCGCCGCCTCGCCGCCGGTGACGATCTGCCCCGTCTCGATGAGATAGGCGTGATCGGCAAGAGCGAGCGCAAGGCTCGCATTCTGCTCGACGAGGAGCATGCTCATCTTCTCGTCCTTGTTGATCGCGCCGAGGATGCGAAAGATCTCCTGCACGATCAGCGGCGCCAAGCCGAAGGAGGGCTCATCGAGCAGCAGCAGCCTCGGCCGCATCATCAGGGCGCGCGAAATCGCGAGCATTTGCTGCTCGCCTCCCGACAAGGTTCCCGCCTGCTGCTGGCGCCGCTCCTGGAGGCGCGGGAAATAGCCGTAGACGCGCTCGTAATCCGCCGGGTTCGCCGCGCGATCGCGGCGCGTATAGGCGCCGAGGCGCAAATTCTCCTCGACCGTCAGATGCGTGAAGGTGCCGCGACCGTCCGGAACATGGGCAATCCCGAGACGGGCGACGTCCTCGGTCGCGAGGTGATCGATGCGGCGCCCCTCGAACCGGATCGCGCCGCTCGATCGCACCATCATGCGGCAGACGGCGCGGAGCAGCGTCGTCTTGCCCGCGCCGTTCGCCCCCAAGAGCGCGGTAATGCCGCCTTCGGCGACGGCGAGGCTCACGCGATGAAGGACTTTCGTCTCGCCATAGGCGGCGTCGAGCTCTGCGACCTCGAGAATATCGCTCATGCCGGCGCTCCGAGATAGGCGCGGATGACATCGGGGGCGTTTTGCACCTCGGCCGGCGGGCCGTCGGCAATCTTGCGGCCAAAATCGAGCGCGACGACCCTATCGGAAACCCGCATCACGAGATTCAAATGATGCTCGACAAGGAGGATCGAGAGCCGGAAGCGCTCGCGCAGCATCAGGATGAGGTCGCGCAGCCGCTCGACCTCCTCGTGGTTGAGCCCGCCCGCGGGCTCGTCGAGCAAGAGAAGCTTCGGCTCGCAGGCGAGCGCGCGCGCCAGCTCGACCCGCTTTTGCATGCCGAAGGTCAAGCCTTGGACCGGCACCTCCGCCACGGCGCCGAGATCGAGCACCTCGATGAGCTCGGCCGCGCGCTGCTGCAGCCGCGCTTCCTCGCGCGCCACCAAGGGCAGCCGCAGCGCGTTGGCGACGAAGCCGCCGCGGATCCGGCTGTGGCCGCCGACGAGGATGTTGTCGCGCACCGAAAGCGTGCGAAACAGCGCCAGATTCTGAAAGGTGCGCCCGATGCCAAGCGCCGCCATCCGATGCGGCCGCTCTCTCATGAGATCGTGCCCGTCGAAGACGATGCGGCCGCCATCCGGATGGTAGAGTCGGCTGAGGCAATTGAAGAGCGTGGTCTTGCCCGCGCCGTTGGGCCCGATGAGGCCACAAATCTCGCCGCGCGCGATCTCGAAGGAGATATCCGCCAGCGCGATGATCCCGCCGAACCGGACCGACAAGCCGCTGACCGCGAGGAGCGGCGCGGATGTTTGGGAATGCATCGCCGGCACGTCAGTACGTCGCCCAAAACCACCGCAATGATACGACGCAGCCCGACACGCCCCCTCCTCGAATTTTTCGTTCCCCGACGCGGCGCCTAAGGTATAGCGGCCGGCGGGATCGTCGCAATGGTCTTCAAGGCTTCGCGCCCGCCGCTAAGCGCGCCAGCGCGGCAGCAGGTGGGCGGCATTGCCGCAATCGATCGCGTGTAGATCTTTCTCGGAGAAGCCGAATTCTTGCAAGCCGCGCGCCGTCTCCTCGGCGGTGCGCCAGGGAAAATCGGTGCCGAACAGCACCTGCGATACCGCGACGAGCCGCATCAGCGCGGCGAGCGCCCACGGATGTGCCGCCTGCGCCGTGTCGTAGTAGAAGCGCTGCAGATAGTTAATGACGCCGTCGGGCACGCGCGCCGCCATGCCTTTCTCGGTGTCGGCGAAGCGGATGAGACGCTCGGCGAGAAACGGCGCGGTGCCGCCGGCGTGGGAAAAGATCCAGCGGATATTCCCGAACCGCGCCGCGGCGCCGCTGAAGAGAAGCCGCGCGATCGCGCGCGTCGTATCGGTGCCGAACTCGATCACGGAATCGCGGATCTCCGGCACCACGCCCTTGGTGCAGTTGGGCGCATCGGGATGGGTGTAGACGACGGCCTTGCGGCGATCGAGCTCGGCGAAAATCGGATCGTAGTAAGGATCGCCCAGCCATTTGTCGCCGATATTGGTCCTGAGCTTGATGCCGTCGGCCTTCAGCACGTCGAGCGCGTATTCGATCTCGCGCAAGCTGCCCTCGATGTCGAGGATCGGCAGCATCGCGAATTGGCCGAAGCGGCCGGGATAGTCCCGCGCCAGTTGCGCCACATACTCGTTCCACTCGCGGGTGAGGCCGCGCGTGTTCTTCTGATCCGGCCAGACGCCGATCGGATGCGGCAGCGAGATGATGGCGGCGCGCACGCCGCCCTTCTCCATATCGGCGAGCGTCTTGTCGATGCTCCAAGCGTAGGTGGGGCCGCCGCCCGCGCCGGCGCGAATCTTCTCGCCGACGAGGCTCGGCGGCGTCACGTGGTGATGAACATCGATACGATGCGGCGCCGCCATCTCCCTCCCCTTATGTTTTCTCAGCCGAACGGCGCGAAGATGTCATAGCCCGACGCCGATTGCAATTTGCGAAGTTAAGTTTCGCCGTAACCCTTGCCTAGGATTTCACCACGGAGGCACGGAGGTCGGGGAGTCGAATGAAAAGTTGAACCATGAAGGCACAAAGACACCAAGTTTCTTGGGCCGCGGAGCAACCTTTTAAACTTTCTTCTTCGCGCCTTCGTCTCTTGGTGGTTCAAGCTTCTTCTCCGTGACTTCCCGTGCCGCCGGGGTGAATCGCTCTTGACAGATGGGCTGCGGCGGCGCGCATGCTGATGAAAACACCCAGGGAGAAGCGGCATGAGCACGGGACCCACAGAGCGGGTGGCGATCATCACCGGCGCGGCGCGCGGCATCGGCCGCGCCATGGCCCTGGGGCTGCTCGACGGCGGCTATCGCGTGATGGCAAACGACATCGCCGACGACGCGCTCGAGCAATTGAAGCGCGACGCGACCGAGCGCAAGGCATCCGACCGGATCGCGACGCTTGCCGCCGATGTCGCAACCGATGAGGGCGTCGCCGAAATCATGCGCGCCACCCTGGCGCGCTTCGGCCGGGTCGACATCCTCATCAACAACGCCGGTATCGATGCGCATCTGCTGCGTCGCGCCGGCGCGCAACGTCCCGCCAATTTCCGCGAGGTGACCCCCGACGAGTTTCGCCGCGTCGTCGCCGTCAACGCGGTGGCGCCGTTCCTCATGACGCGCGCGGCGGTCGAGCCGATGCTTAATCAGCGCTGGGGCCGGATCATCAATGTGACGACGAGCCTCGACACGATGTGGCGCAAGGGCATGTTGCCCTATGGCGGCTCGAAGGCGTGCAACGAGGCGCATTGCGCGATGATGGCGGCCGATCTCGCCGGCACCGGCGTCACCGTCAACATCCTCGTGCCCGGCGGGCCGGTGAATACGCGGCTGGTCGGCACCTCCTACAGCGATGCCGAGCGGCTGAAGCTCATCCAGCCCGATGTGATGGTGATCCCGCTCCTTTGGCTCGTCTCCGACGCGACCAACGAGATCACCGGCAAGCGCTTCATCGCCGGCGCCTGGAACCGCGCGCTGCCCGCGGCCGAAGCCGCCGAGAAATGCTCGGCCCCCATCGCCTGGCCGCAGCTCGGCCGTCAGGCGGTCTATCCCGGCGGGCGCTCGCCGGAATGAGCGCCGTTGCGCGGCAGGGCGGGATTCGCCGATGCTGCGAGAGGCTCACCCCTTAAAGCCAAACGCGGCCGCTGAATTCGCACGATAATTTGGCTTCGTTTGGTAATTTTTAGAATTTCGGCGTCCCGCCCTCGGCTCAGCTGTTTCGGATCGTTTCGTAAATGCCGGCGCGATCATGGACCAGGGCCGGTGGCCCGATGCTCTCGATCAGCTCTTGCGGCAGATGCGCCATGACCGCGGGATCGGTGATGACCGATGCGACGCCCTCGCCGGGCCAGTGAATGACGCCCTTGATGCGATCGGCAAGAAGGAGCATCCCGTCGAAAAGCGCATCGCCGCCGCAATGCGTGAACATGACGCAATCGATGTCCTCCTTGTCGACCCCATAAACCTCGCCGCCGCTGCCATCGGGATAGGCGAGCCTCCAGACCCCGTCCTCGCGACCGAGGACGATATGGGGTGCGAAAATCTCGTCGAAGATCGCGCGCTTGAAAGGTGCGGTCTCACCGTTCTGGAAGCCCTGCACGAAGATGTCGAAGCTCGTGGCGTGCCCCCACAGTTCTTAAAGTTTAGAACAAAAAGGGAACAAATTCAAGAGGAATGTGCATCGGGCCCCAGATTGCGCCGCGCGGCGACCGGTCACTCCTCGGGGAGCGGCACGACGTAGCGCTTGTCGATGATCGCGCCACCATCGACATCGCTCTTCAGCATGCCCTGCGCCTTGTACCAGGCGATCTGACGCAGCACGTCCTTCACTTCGAGCCGCGCCCCGGGATCGCAATAGGGCAGTCCGAGTTTGATGGTCTCGCTCGACAGCCCGGTATATTTAGCGATGATCGCGACCATGTCCGGTGCTGTGGCGCCGAAGACCGGCTTGCCGCCGGCATCGGCAAAAGCGTCGTGACATGCCTGCGCGCCCTTGCGCCAGGCGCGCAAGAACCGCTCGACCGTGTCGCGCCGGTCATTGGCGGTCTTGGCGGTGGTGAAGGCGGCGCCGAATTCCCACGGCGTTTCATCGCCGACCCAGCCGAGGAGCTTGGCCTCGCCATGCTCCACCAGCGGCAAGGTCGCGGCCGCGGTCATGATCGCGGCATCCGCCTGGCCGCCGCTGATCGCCGAGCTCATATTCGAGACCGACTGCAGCGGCAGGAGACGGATCGTCTTGGCGTCGAGGCCGTATTTCTCCATCAAGAGCCCCAAGGCGTAGTGCGGCGGCGAACCGATTTGGGAAATGGCCAGCGAATGGCCGGGAAAATCTTTCACCGAGGTGAGGCCCGCGGCATAAGCCTGGTTCGAGGCGACATAGCCTTGATTGTGAAAGCCCGGGGCTTCCCGCGCGTAGCCGCCGGCGACGATCCGCAGCGCGCCTTTGCCAGCGAGGCTGTAGAAGCCGGCGGTGAAGCCCGTGATCCCGATATCGACCGCACCCGAGGTCACCGCGACCGCGATCGGCTGCGATGAATCGAAATAGACAATCTCGGCCGGAACGCCTTCGGCCGCGAAATAGCCTTTCTCTTGAGCATCGAAAAGCGGCGCGGCGCCGGTCACCTTCATGACGCCGATCTTGATGGTCTCGGCGCGCGTCTCGGTCGAAGCGATGATCGCCGCGAGGAAGGCAAGGACGATGGCGAAAGTCGGAATGGCAGCGCGAAGCCGGGCCGTGATGAGGAACTGACAAAACATCGGGCATCTCCACGAAAGTCGTGTTCGAAGATCGCCCGATTCCCATCATCTCTTCTTGCTTGCACAGGTACGTCGTCATTGACGCATGAGTTCAACGGCAATTCAAGACCGTCGATGGAGATGGTCCACGTTAAGCGAATGGTTAAACCGCGATGCAGCGCCGCTTTTATTTCACCCGCTTCGCCGCCTCGTCGACGAGGCTCAGATCGGAATAATGCTTCGCGTCGATATCGATATTGAGAAAGCCCGCCTCTTTCTG
>CAYMNX010000091.1:0-2806 GCA_964391905.1 uncultured Rhizobiaceae bacterium | reverse complement strand
CGGTCCTCCCATTGCTGCGGCGAGAAGCCCATGTCCGATCAACGCATTTTATTGGTGTGCTCTTGCGAGGACTCGATGCCGCTCGATGCCGATGCCTTGGCGCGCGGCTGCCGCGGCACCGAGATCGTCAGCGGACGTCAGCTTTGTCGTGCCGAGATCGGGCGAGTTCGCGCGCTGCTCGGAAAGGAGGCATCGCTTACGATCGGCTGCACGCAGGAGGCGCCGCTCTTTCGCGAGTTCGCGGCCGAGAGCGAGGCCGCGCCGCGCTTCGTCAATTTGCGCGAGACCGCCGGCTGGTCGGCCGATGCCGCGGAGGCTGGCCCAAAGATCGCCGCTCGCGCGGCGGCGGCTGCCGAGCCGATGCCCGGGCTATCTTACGTCAAGCTCGAAAGCGCCGGCAAAATCCTTGTCTATGGTAGCGACGAGGCCGCGCTCGAAGCGGCGGCGCTGCTGCGCGATCATCTCGACGTGACGGTGCTCATCACGCGCCCCGGCGAGCTGCCGCCGCCGCGCGCCAGCACCTTTCCGCTCGCGAAGGGCACGATCAAGACGGCGAAAGGGCAGCTCGGCGCTTTCGAGCTTCTCATCGACGACTACGCCTTGCCGCGGCCTTCCTCGCGCGCGGCGCTGAGCTTCGGCCCGGCGCGGGACAATGTCGTGTCGCATTGCGACATCCTGCTCGACCTTTCCGCCGGCCTGCCGCTTTTTCCCGCCGCGGAGCTGCGTGACGGTTATCTGCGCGCCGAGCCGGGCAACCGCGCGGCATTGCTCGCGGCGATCTTGCGCGCACGCGATCTCGTCGGCACCTTCGACAAGCCACGCTATATCGACTTCACGAGCGAGCTTTGCGCCCATTCGCGCTCGCACATCGTCGGCTGCCATCGCTGCCTCGATCTCTGTCCGACCAGCGCGATCGCGCCTGCCGGCGATCATGTCGCGATCGATGAGAAGATTTGCGCCGGCTGCGGCCAATGCGCGGCGGCCTGCCCCACCGGCGCCGCCGGCTACGCCCTGCCGCCAGCCGATGCGCTGCTGCGCAAACTGCGCACGCTGCTCACGGCGTACCGCGAAGCGGGCGGCGCGTCGCCGATCCTCCTCATCCATGACGAGGAGCATGGCGGCGCGCTCGTCGATGCGCTCGCGCGCTATGGCGATGGACTGCCCGCCCATGTCCTGCCGCTCGCCGTCAACGAGGTGACGCAGATCGGCCTCGACGCCGTTGCCGCCGCTTTCGCCTATGGCGCCGCCGCGCTGCGCTTTCTCCTGCGCGCCAAGCCGCGCCACGATATCGCCGGGCTGCGCGACACCATCGCCCTTGCCGAGCCGATCCTCGCCGGCCTCGGCTTTTCCGGCGCGCCGCTCGCGACGATCGAAACCGACGATCCTTTCGCGCTCGGGGAAGCGTTGAGAGCGATCGCGCCGGGCGATGGCGTCGCCACGCCCGCGACATTCTTGCCGGTCGGCGGCAAGCGCGAAGTGTTGCGCTTCGCCTTGCGCGAGCTTCATCGCGTCGCGCCAAGAGCGGCGGAACTGATCCCGCTGCCGGCCGGCGCGCCCCTGGGCAGTGTCGACGTCAAGGTCGATGGCTGCACGCTCTGCCTCGCCTGCGTCTCCGCTTGTCCGACCGGCGCGCTCGCGGATGATCCCGATCGGCCGCTCTTGCGCTTTACCGAAGATGCGTGCGTGCAGTGTGGTCTCTGCAAGGCGACCTGCCCGGAAAAGGTGATCAGCCTCGTGCCGCGGCTCGATTTCGGCGCGGCCGCCGCCGGCGCCCGCGTTCTGAAGCAGGAGGAGCCGTTCCACTGCATCCGCTGCGGCAAGCCGTTCGGCGTCAAGAGCACGATCGAGCGGATCATCGGCAAGCTCGAAGGCCAGCATTGGATGTATCAAGGCGCGGCGAACCGGCTCGATCTCATCAAGATGTGCGAGGATTGCCGCGTCATTGCCGTCACCAAGGAAGGCTTCGATCCTTATGGCATGCCCGAGCGGCCGATGCTGCGCACGACCGACGATTATCTGCGCGAGCGCGAGACCGGCAGGCCGAAGCGCCAGAGCTGATCAGTTCGTGGCGCGCTCGAGAAATTTGATGAGCGCGGCGCGGTCCGCAGCGCCGATGCGCTGATCCGGCATTTTCGTCCCGGGCGTGTAGCGCGCGGGACCGATCTCGAACAGCTTCGCGACGGTCTCCGGCGTCCACACGATGTCGAGATGCGTCAACGCCTCGGAGAATTTGTAGCCCGGCAAGGTGGCAATGCGGCGGCCGAAAATGCCATGCAATGTCGGGCCCGCGCGATTGCCTTGATCGGGGGTCAGCGTGTGGCAAGCGACGCAAGCACGGAATACGCGGGCGCCGGGATCATCGGCATAGGCGGCGAGCGGATCACCGGCTTGAGCGCTCGCGGCTGCCTCGGCCGGCATGCCGGTTGCGGCATCCCAGCGATGAATGATCTGATCCATCCCGCCGGTCAGGAGTGTGCGGCCGTCGGGAAGGAATGCGACCGACCAGGCCGGCATGCCCGGGCCGCTCAAGCGCGTCAGTATCTTGCGCGTCTTTCGATCGACGATGACGACGCCGTCGCGAATGCTCGCCGCCGCCACCCGCGCACCGTCATGCGACAGGGCGAGCGCGACGATCGGGCCCAGCGATAGCTCGAGCGTGCCGCGCGCTTCCCCCTGCGGCGCGCGGAAGTAGATCGTGCCGTCGGCGCCGGCCGCGATGATTTCGCCATCGGGTGCCAGGACGACGGCGTTGAGCGGCGCGGGCAATATCACGACCGTTGGCGAATTTTTCGTCTGGAGCGGCCAG
>CAYMNX010000090.1:0-14501 GCA_964391905.1 uncultured Rhizobiaceae bacterium | reverse complement strand
CAGCGAGCGCTATTCGATTTCAAAATGAACGGGGCGGCTCAAGCGCCGCCCCGCCCCCGTCGCTACATCTATCCGAGCGGCCCGAGCAGGGTCTCGCCGTCGAAGGTGTCGGAGCGCGCCTCGACCGCGTCCGGCCATTTGTTGTTGTCGATCCTGGAGCGCTCGGCTTTCGGCCGGACTTTCCCGTCCCAGCCGACCTGCTCCATGTAATAATAGAGCTGGATCGTATGGCCGTCGGGATCGACAGCGAAGGCCGAGTAATCGATGCCGGGGAAAAGCTCGGGCGGCAGGTATTTGATGGTGACGCCCTCGGCCTTGAGGAAATCGATCGCGCTCCGGAGCTGCTGATAGTCGCCGAGCTGATTGCCGAAGCTCATGCAGGTCGTGTGCGGCGAAAGTCCAAGCTTCTCCCGCAACGCGATGGGATAGAGCGCCAGCGAATGATGCTCGGTGTTGCAGCGCAGGAAGACGCAGCGATTACCTTCATAGTCGATCTCTTCGGTGATGCGCAGACCCATGACGCGCGTGTAGAAATCGAGGCATCTCGCGACGTCTTTGACGAAGAGCCGCACCGGTCCGATCTTGATGACCTTGAAGGGCCGCGCCAACAGCACGCCGCCGACATCGTATTTGAACGGCCCCTTCTCCTCGTGGCGCCAGCCCGAGCTCAGGTCCATGCCCTCGGCCTTGAACATCTCGAGCTCTTGATACTCGCATATCTGCGGCAGCTCGGGCTTGTCATGAAAGCCGCGTTTCTTGACGCCCGGCGGCTTCGATCTGAGATCCCAGCCGATCTGCTCGATCCCGTAATAGATTTCGTTGGTGTGGCCTTCGGGATCGGGCGGATAGGAATGCCAGTTCGAGCCTGGCACGTCGCGGCCGATGCGGCCGGGATTGACCCCGATCGATTTGAACCAGTCGATGCCGTTGCCGACCTCGCGCAAGCTTCCGACCTGCCAGGTGATCTGGTTCGTCGTGATTTCGGGGTTGATCTGGTGGCCGCCGGCGCTGCCGCCGACGCGGTCCATCGCCGCTTTCGGGAAGATCACGTGCGAGTGGTGGTCGGTGCCATGCGTCATGAAATAGCCGACCGTCGTCGGCACGCCGTCGAACATATGCGGCGCGGGGATGGCTTTCGCGAAATCGAGCGTATCGGTGACCCGAAAGCCCAAAAGGTCGCGATAGAAATGCATCGCCTCGTCCATCTTATAGACGTTGTAGCCGAAATGCCCGAGCCGCCGGATCTTGAACGGGCGATCGAGCAGCACGCCGCCGACGTTGAACTTGTTCCCGATTTTTGTCGTGCCATCCATGTCATGCCTCCCTTTGATTCTTAAGTCGTAGAACCCTTTCGCCACCCATGCTTACAAGCACGGCTGCCGCATATCGCCGGGACATCGGCCGTGCGTCCCTCGACAAGCTCGTGATGAGGCACATTTCTTCATGCCATCAACCATCTCTCCTCCCCCGAGCGGAGCCGCGCGTCATTTCGCCGCCGCCTTTTGCTCGCCGTAATTGGCGGCGAGGTAATCCGTCGCAGTTTTCGCCTGGTCGGCATTGAGCGGCGCGCCGAAGAAGATCATCTTGTCGACGATCTTCTGCCACTCGCCCTTCGAGCGCTTCGCCGCGACGACGCGATCGATGCCGTGGCAAAGCCCGCAGCCGCCCTCGACGATCTCCTTGCCTTGCCCGTCCGCGAGGGTCACGTCGGCGCCCTTCGGGACATTGACGCCCGGCCCGAAATGGGTCGCGAAATATTTGACGACCGTATCCATTTCCGAGGGCGCGATCTGCGCACCGCGCAGGACCATGTCGTAGATCTCGGCGCGCCAGGCTTGCGCATTCTGACGCCATGGCGTGAAGACATTGGGCCCATGACATTGCGTGCAGGCGGTCGCGACGATGTCGCGCCCCTCGCCCTCGGGCAAGGGATTGGCGCCGGGCGCCTGGGCGCGCGCGGGCGCGGCCATGAGAAGAACGCCGAGGGCGAACGTACAAACAACCTTCCACATGATGATTACACCTTCCGGTTACGAAGTTCGGCGATGGAGAAAGCGGGGTGCCATTCGGAAGCCGCGCCGATGCCATCGCGCTGCACATGAATGTCGAGGAGATAGGGGCGTCCTTCGACATTGGCGCGCTTGGCGCGCGTGATCGCGGCCGCGATCTTGTCGGGCTCCGTCACGACCTCGCCCTCGACGCCGAAGGCCTGCGCGGTCTTGGCGAAATCGACATCGGGGTTGCCGTTGTAGCAGGTCATGTCGCGGCCGAGCTTGGCCTGCGCGCCGCCGCCGAAGGCCCAGATGCGGTTGCGCTCATTGTTATAGCTGCGATTGTTGATGACGACGTTGGTGATCGGCGCCTTGTAGCGCGCCTGGCTCCAGAGCGGCTGCGGGCCCGAGAAGAGGAAGCTGCCATCGCCGACCACCGCGACAACCGGCCGGTCGGGCCGCGCGAGCTTGGCGCCGAAGGCCGCGGCCATGCCCCAGCCCAAGACCGCCGAGCCGGTCGCGAAATAGGATTTGTCGCTCCCGCCGAAAGACATGAGCGGATCCATGGTGCGGCCCGAATCGCAATCGGAGATATAGATCGTGTCCTTCTCGAGCCCTTTCTCGAGCTCGACGCCGAGCCGCTCCATCTTGATCTCGGGGCCGCTCGAGAGATCGGCGGCGATGAGCTGGCGCAGCTTTGCCTGCGCCGCGGTGTAGTCGCGCAAGCGATTGCCGCGCTCCTCGGCGATCTGCTTGAGGCGCTCTTTCGTCGCCATGCTCTTCACGGCGACGATGAGATCGGCAGTCGCGAGCTTCAAATCCGCGACGATGCCGAGATCGACCGCACCGACGCGCGCAAGGCTCGTCGGATCGCGACGGATCGAGATCATCGTCGCGCCGTTGGCGCGGCGCTCGGCATATTTGTTGCCGATGTTGAGCCGGAGATCGGTCGGCCCCGGAAAGCGCATATTGTCGAGCACCGCGCCGACGAGCAGCGGATGCCGCGTCGGGAAAGGCTTCGACCACGAGCCTTGCGCCGCCTTGTCGGCGACCGGCAGGCCCAAAAGCTCGGCGAGCTCCACTACCTCTTGCTCGGCATGGCAGAGCGTCACTTCATCCCCGATGGTGAGGAGTGGATTCTTCGCCTCGATCAGGAGCCGCGCCGCTTTCTCGATGTCGTTCTTGTCGGGCCGCATCCGCATGGGTACCGCAAAAAGCGATTGGTCCATCACCGTCCCCGTCGCCTCGGCGCGTAGCAGATTATCGGGGATCGAGAGAAAGACCGGTCCCGAGGGCGGCGTCGCCGCGAATTTGATCGCGCGCCGCGTCGTCTCGGGAATGCCGGCAGCCGTCTGCGCCAGCCAATAATATTTGGTGATCGGCTGCAGCATCACCTCTTGGTGGTCGTAATCCTGCGGTCCATCGCGGCCCAAATCGTCCTGGCCGAATTGCGCGACCGTCAGCAGTACCGGAATGCCGTCCTTGTAGCTGTTGACGAGCTGCGTCATGCCATTGGGCAGGCCGATATTGGCGATACTCGCGACGCCGATCTTGCCCGAGAGCCGGGCATAGCCATCGGCCATGGCGACGACCGCGCCTTCCTGCACGCCCTTGATGACCTGAATGCCAGGCTCGACCGCCAGCGCGTCATAGATCGGCGCATCGCCCGTCGACGGATTGAAGAAGAAATACTCGACGCCCGCCGCTCTGAGCTGCTGGATGAAGAGCATCCCGCCGGTACCCTTGACCTCGCGGTTCATGCCGGCGGCGGCCGCCGCCGCCGCTTCGGCCGCTTGCGCCGGTGCAGGTCGCAGCGAATCGGCAAGGCTTTTCGCGGCGACCGCGCTCAAGCCCACCGCGCTCAAGCCGCGCATCAGCTCGCGCCGCGAGATGCCGTGATCGAGATACTGCTTGATCAGCTCTTTCATCACCGTTCCTCCCTTGCCCCCGCCGTTTTGCGGCCTTCGCTTTATTCGCGCCATTGCGAGGCGCGGGGGACAAGCAATCCATGGAGCCGTCACGGCTCCGGATTGCTTCCACCGCGCGACGCTCGGCGTCGCAATGACAGCGCCCGCTTATACCTTCCGCGTGCGCAACGCCGCGACCGAGAACGGCGGATGATATTCCGACGCCGCGCCGATGCCATCGCGCTGCACCTCGATGTCGAGAAGATAGGGGCGGCCCTCGATATTGGCGCGCTTGGCGCGCTGCAGCGCCGCTTTGACGCCGGCCGCGTCCTTCACCTTCTCGGCCTCGACGCCGAAGGCTTGCGCCGCCTTGGCGCAGTCGACATCGGGGCTGCCATTGTAGCAGGTCATGTCGAGACCCGATTTCGCCTGCTGCCCGCCGATAAAGCCCCAAATCCGGTTGCGCTCGTTGTTGTAGCTGTGGTTGTTGAGCACGATGTTGGTGATCGGTGTCTTGTAGCGCGATTGGCTCCAGAGCGGCTGCGGGCCGCCGAAATTGAAAGCGCCGTCGCCCAGGATCGCGACCACCGGCCTGTTCGGCTGCGCGAGCTTGGCGCCAAAGGCCGCCGACATGCCCCAGCCGAGGATGTTCGGCCCGTTGGCGACATAGGTCTTGTCGGCACCGCCGAAGGCCATGAACGGATCCATCTTCTTGCCGGAATCGATATCGTTGACGTAGATCGTGTCCTTGTCGAGATGCTGCTCGAGCTGCAGCGCCAGCATCTCGAGCTTGATCGGATCGCTCGTGGAGCCGCCGGAATAGCTCTTCAGCATGGTCTCGCGCAGCTCCGCCATGCCCTTCGTATAATCGCGGACGCGACCGCCGCGCTCTTCCGCGATCTGTTTCAGCCGTTCCTTGGTCGCCATGCTCTTGACTGCCTGGACGAGATCGGCGGCCGCGAGCTTCACATCGGCGACGAGCCCCATATCGACCGCGGAGACGCGCGCGAGGCTCGTCGGATCGCGCCGGATGGAGATGAGGGTCGCGCCGGGCGAGCGCACCTCGCCATATTGATTGCCGATATTGAGCCGCAGATCGACCTGGCCGGGGAAACGCATGTTGCGCAGCACGGGCCCGAGATAAAGCGGGTTGCGCGTCGGGAAAGGCTTCGACCAGACGCCGAACTCGCCGCCACCCGCCACCGGCAGGCCCAATAGCTCGGCGAGCTCAACCACCTCTTTCTCGCCTTGGCACATGGTGACCTCGTCGCCGACCGAGAGCAGCGGGTTCTTCGCCTCGATCAGCATCTTCGCGACCGTCTCGATGTCCTTCTTGTCGGGGCGGATCTTCATCGGTACGTCGAAAAGCGATTGATCGACGATATTGGTTGTCGCCTGCTCGCGCAGCAGATTGTCGGGAATAGCGAGGAACACGGGCCCGCCCGGGGGGGTCGCGGCGAATTTCAAGGCGCGACGCACGGTCTCGGGAATGCCGCCGCAGCTCTGCGCCAGCCAATACCATTTGCTGAGCGGCTGCATCATCACTTCCTGATGCTCGTAATCCTGCGGCCCGTCACGGCCAAGCTGGTCCTGGCCGAAAGCCGCGACCACGAGCAGCAGCGGAATGCGGTCCTTGTAGGTATTGACGAGCTGCGTCATGGCATTGGGCAGACCGACATTGGCGACGCTGCACACGCCGACCTTGCCGGAGAGCCGCGCATAGCCATCCGCCATGCCAACGACGACGCCTTCTTGAATGCCCTTGATCAGCTGAATGCCGGCCTCGCCGACCATCGCATCGAAGATCGGCGCATCGCCGGTCGAAGGATTGAAGAAGTAGTATTCGACGCCCGCGGCCTTGAGCTGCTGGACATAGAGCTGACCGCCATTGCCGCGCAGCTCGCGCGTCGCCCCCGGCGATGCTTCCGCCGCCTTGGCGCTGACCGGCGCGAGCGCCTGCGCCACGGTCTTGGCGGCCACCGTGCTCAAGCCGACGGCGGTCAGATTCTGCATCAGCGCGCGCCGCGAAATGCCGCGGTCGAGATACTGCTTCATCAATTCTTTCATGGAACGTCCCTTCCCCTATATCACCGCTCCGACAGGGCCGAAGCGGTCCGTGCTCTGAATTGCGCCTAGGATGCCCTGATTTGCGCGGGTGGGCAATCGCGATCATGGCAAAAATCGGGACGAATCCGGTCGATGCACCGCAACACCGGCAGCGGCCGCAATATCTTAAATAGGTCAAGTATGGCTGCGGCGGATAGGCATGGGGTCGCCCCTGAAGCTGCAGAAGCATCCTGGCGCCCCTCGACGATCTCGGGATGAGGAGCGATGGAAGATGGCGGCAAGAAAAACGCCTCCCCCGAGCTTGACGAAGGGCCGAGCGAAGTCGAGGGACGCAAGGCCGAAATCCCAGCGACATGCAATCGGCCTCGGAAGGACGGGCATGGTTGTTCGAGTTCGAGGGCAAAAACCGAGACGCTTTTTTCCGCTTCCGACCCCATCCTCCAGCGGAACCGATTTTTCAATGGAGCGACAGTCATGCATCAGAGAAGCGAACCCAACATTCTTTATTTCGGCACCCCGGTCGTGCTCATCAGCACGGTCAATGAGGATGGCTCCTACAATCTCGCGCCGATGTCCTCGGCCTTCTGGCTCGGCTGGCGCTGCGTGCTCGGCCTCGCCGCGTCCTCGAAGACACCGCAGAATATGCGACGCACCGGCGCGTGCGTACTCAACCTGCCATCCGTCGACGAGGTCGCGGCCGTCAATCGCCTCGCGCGCACCACCGGCACCAACCCGGTGCCGGAGGTGAAGCAGCGCCGCGGCTATCGTTTCGAGCGTGACAAATTCGGCATTTCAGGGCTGACGCCGATCCGGTCGGAAACGGTCGCGGCGCCGCGCGTCGCGGAATGCCCGGTGCAGCTCGAGGCGAAGGTCGAGGCAATCCACGCGCTCGCCGAGGACGACCCGGCGCAGCGCGGGCGCATCCTCACGATCGAGGTTCGCATCCTGCGCGTCCATCTCGAGGACTCGATTCTGATGGCGGGCGAGCGGGACCGCATCGATCCCGACAAATGGCGGCCGCTCATCATGAGCTTTCAGCAATTCTACGGGCTCGGACCGCAAGTCCACGACTCGACGCTGGCACGGATTCCCGAATCGCTCTATCGCGGCCCCGATATCGAGCGGGCGCGGCGAGCGGCGGCATAGAAAAGAAATTGCTGTTCGACCGTGCGTCCTTCGACTGCTCGCGCCTGACGGCGCTCGCGCTCAGGATGAGGTGGTGCGGAGCATGGCATCAATAGTAGATGCCGGACGCCGGGCATTCCTCATCCCGAGCGACGTCGAGGGGTGCACCGCGGCTTCTGCCGCGCGCCTTTCTCTCGCACGATCAGCCATTGCGGCGCCCGTGCTATCGCGCGCCCGCCCGCACGGCTTGCCACACGCGCTCGGGGGTCGCCGGCATCGGGATGGTGCCGACGCCGAGCGGGGCGAGCGCGTCGAGGATCGCGTTGATCACGGTCGGCGTGCCCGCGACCGTGCCGCCCTCGCCCACGCCTTTGACGCCGAGCGGATTGGATTTCGATGGCACCGGGCTGAAATCGACCTTGATGCTCGGAACGTCGTCGGCGCGCGGCACGCCGTAATCCATGAGCGAGCCGGTGAGGAACTGGCCGCTCTCGTCATAGACGATGTTCTCGATCAGCGCTTGGCCGGCGCCCTGAACGACGCCGCCCTGAATTTGACCGGCCGCGAGGAGCGGGTTGATGACCGTGCCGATATCGTCGACAACGGCGTAGCGATCGAGCTCGACCTCGCCGGTCTCGGGATCGACCTCGACCTCGCAAATATGACAGCCATTGGGAAAGCTCGGCACATTGGCGACGAAGACGCCGTCGCCGCGCAAGCCCATGCCGAGCTCGGCCGGTATGCCCATTGGAATATAGGACATGGCCGCGATCTGCTGGATCGGCATCGACTTGTCGGTGCCGGCGATGGTGAACTTGCCTTCGGCGAAGGTGATATCGGCGGCGTTCGCTTCCATGAAATGCGCCGCGAATTTCTTGCCCTTCTCGATCACGTCATTGGCTGCGGCGCGTAAAGCGCTGCCGCCGACCATCATGCTACGCGAGGCGTAGGTGCCGCGCCCCGCGGCAACCTCGTCGGTATCGGCCTGGACAAGGCGAATGCTGTCGAAGGGGATGCTGAGCCATTCCGACACCATCTGGGCATAGCTCGTCTCATGGCCCTGACCGTGATTGAGCGTGCCGGCATGGATCGTCACCGTGCCGGTGGGATCGAAGCGAATCTCCGCGCGATCGCTGAAGATGCCGGTATTGTCGACGTAGGAGACGATGGAGCGGCCGCGGCGCTTGCCTTTGCGCTCGCTCGCGGCCTTGCGCTCCTCATAGCCCTGCCAATCGGCAAGGCCTTGGCATTTGTCCATCGCCGCAGCATAGTCGCCCGTGTCGTAGGTCCAGCCCGTCTTCGTCGCATAAGGCATGGCCGCTGGCTTGATGAAGTTCTTCTTGCGGATCTCGGCACGGTCGAGCTTCATCTCATGCGCCGCCTTATCGATGAGCCGCTCCATGATGTAGACGGCTTCGGGGCGTCCGGCGCCGCGATAGGGAATGGTCGGCGGCGTGTTGGTGAAGACGGCGCTGTTGAAGACGGCGACCGCGGGAATATCGTAAACCGACGGGGCAAGCTTCAAGACGAACAGCACCGGCACAATGCCCGAGCCTTCGATATAGGCGCCGACATTGTGGAGGCCTTTCCAGCGCAGGGCGAGGAAACGACCCTCCTTGTCGAGCGCCAATTCCGCAGTAACGAAGAGATCGCGCCCTTGATCGTCACCGAGCAGCGCCTCCGAACGGGTCGGTATCCATTTGACCGGCCGTCCGACTTTCTTCGCGGCCCAGGGCAGCACCGCTTCCTCGGGATAGAGATTGCCCTTCATGCCGAAGCCGCCGCCGACATCCTTGGCGATGACGCGGATCCGGCTCTCCGGCACGTGCAAGATATTGTGCGACAGCCCGTGGCGCAGCCCATGCACATTCTGGGTCGAGGAGTAGAGCGTGTAGCGCTCCTCGCGCGTGTCATACTCGGCGACGCAGCCGCGCGGCTCCATGGTGAACGCGTTGAGGCGATTGTTGAAGAGCTCGAGCTTCGTTACATGCGCGGCCTGGGCGAAAGCGGGCTCGACCGCGTCGACATTGCCCATGCGCAAGGTGAAGCAGGTATTGTTAGGCGATTCCGGATAAAGGAGCGGCGCGCCCGGCTTCACCGCATCGGTCGCGCGCGCCACCGCCGGCAGCACCTCGTAATCGATGTTGATGAGCTCGGCCGCATCGCGCGCCTGCGCCTCGGTCTCGGCGATCACCAGCGCGACGCGCTCCCCGACATAGCGCACCTTGTCGACGGCGAGCGGATAATGCTTGGTGCGATAGCCCTTGGGTCCGCCGAAATCTTCCGGCATCGCTTCGGGATTGATGGTGCCGAGCCCATCGGCAAAGTAATCCCTGCCGGTCAGCACCGCGACGACGCCAGGTGCGGCGGCGGCGGCGCTGGTATCGATCGATTTGATATTGGCATGGGCATGGTTCGAATAGAGAAACACGCCTTGGGTCTGCCGCGGCAGATCGATATCGGCGACATAGCGCCCGCGGCCTGTCAGGAAACGCGGATCTTCCTTGCGCGTTACCGGTTGTCCGATGCCGAATGCCATGTCCGAGCCTCCCCGTCCTTTCGCGCCGCTCGCGTCGGCGAGCGATACCATGGCGCCAAGTTTTACCCGGCGCGGGATTTAAGGCAAGGCAGACCAAGATGGTCGTGTCTCTCTTCGAACCTCGGGATTGGGCGAATTCCGACCCTTCCGCTTTGCGGCTATACTCAAGCGACGCTCGGTGCCGCCCCCCTGCGCCGAAACGCACGCTCAACCCTAGGCCGAGGAAAATAACGAATGTCGAATGGGGACGGCAGCAAGATAATTTACAGGAGGACGCCCGAATCGGCGGCCATGTTGGCAAACGTCAAACGGGCGATGGCGCTCACCGCCACGTTGAACCGTTTGACGTTCAATGACGCAGACGAAATTCGGGCCTTGTTCAGCCAACTTATCGGCAAGAAAGTAGACGAGAGCTTTTTACTGATCCCGCCATTCTTTACTGCGGGCGGGGACGAAATCCGCGTCGGGCATAATGTCTTCATAAATCAGAACTGCACTTTCTATGATCTCGGCGGGCTCGACATCGGGGACGATGTGATGATCGGGCCGAATGTGAGCATCATCACGGCGGGCCATCCCCTCGACCCGTCGCAGCGCCGCGCCGCTACGATCGGAAAGCCGATCGTGATCAAGAGGAACGTTTGGATCGCAGCCGGCGCAACCGTCATCGGCGGGGTGACCGTCGGCGAAAACGCGGTTGTGGCTGCGGGCTCGGTCGTCACGAAGGATGTTCCCCCGAATACCCTCGTCGGCGGAAATCCGGCACGGGTCATCCGCTCGATCGGCGGGAACTGAAGAAGTCCATCCAGGAGTCGCGAGCGGAGAGACACCCGCCCAAGAGGCCGTGAACGCGATGCCCCGGCCAAATAAGGGCTGCTCGCGCGGCAAGGCGCAAGCCGCGCTTGCTGCGGCGATCGGCGGTATCTATTCGGAGGCTTCTCTGAATGGGTCGGGCGCGCTCTGCTCTTTCGCGCGACGCTGCGCCGCGCGGCACAGCTGATCGAGATAATCGCGAAACCACTTGCGGTCGAGGATCTCGCGCGCCGCTTCGAGCCCCTCGCCGAAGCGCAGAGCGGTCTCGATCGACAGCCAATTGTGATGCTTGCCCGATGCCGCGAGCTCGCGTGCGCGCGCATCGACATAGGCGCGAAGCTCGGCTTTCGTCATCGCGGGCTTCATCGCGAAAGCGGCTCCTGCCAATGGGCTGAATCACGACGCGATGATACCGCGCCATGCCGCGATTTGCACTCGCTCTCCTCATTTCGGAGCCAGCTCGGAGCCGCCGGTTTGCGGAATTAACCGCATCCTAACCATCGCGTATCGCGGCGCGAGATGCGCGTGGTTATCGGCCATCGCTGACGAGTGGGGGCTCGGTTTCGGGGAAGTCAGTGACTTCAGAACTCTAAACCATGGCGAAGGTGACGCCGAGAAGCGCAAGGCTGCCGACCATCAAGCCGCCGCCCAACTCTTCGAGCTTCGTGCGATAGGCGGGGATGAATATCCCGAGCGCTATTGCAACGATACCCAAGCAGAGACCGATAGCCCCTGCCGCGCGCAATGTGAAAAGCAAACTTGCCTCCCAACGGGTCCGACCGTCCGGCTTTACGCATCGATGCGAAGCTTTGGTTGGGTCAGGCTCTTGGTCCGTTAAGAAATAAATGAATCGCAACCGCAAAGCGAGTCTTTGCTGGCGCTGCCGCGACCGGCGTCACGAAAAGTTGCGTCAATCGCCACGCCGGTGCGATGTCGAGGCGGCGCACGATACGATCGCTTGCATCGCAAGGCGCGAGCGCAATGAGGTCGGGAGCGACGATGGCGGGGCGCATCCCGTTTCGATAGCGCAATGCGATAGCGTGCCTATTGCAGCTTGCCGAAGGTGCCGAGCGCAGCCGACCCCTGGACCTCGAGCTTCTGCCCGGCGATCTGCCCGGTTTGGCGATCCTCGATCCACACCGCCGAATAATCGGGACCGAGTACGCCCTTGACGACATAATCGTGATCGGGGAGCGGCGTGAAATTAATGTCGCCGGTCACGTCATAGACCGGGTTCGACAGCGCATAGACAGGGGTGATGTAGCGCGTATGGGCGGTGATGGTGAAGGTCGCCGCTTGCGCCGGAACGTTGCGCGCGACCACGACTGGCGGCTTCGCCGGACCGGCGGCGCGATTGGAGCCGTCCGTCGCCGAGATGCTCTCCGGAATGGTGAAGCCGTTGATCTTGGCGAGATAGAAGAAATCGGCGCTGATGTCGTTGCGCGGCGTCACTGAATCGGTGATGTGGGCAAGGCGTCCACTATAGCCTTCAGGTACTGGATTGATGACGCAGCCGGCAAGCGACAGCGTTACAGCGATAAGCACGATCCCCCGCATTTGAGTGATGAACTCCTCTAAAGAACCGCGCCCATCGCCGTCTTGGACCTCTCCGCGCGAAGCTTCTCTCGCTCCATCATCTCCGGACAGACGAAGCGCTTTTCATCCTCTTCGAGTCGCGTCGGATTGCCGGAACAAATGGCGGAGTTGCTCTTCGTTGCGATGCGATCGCGGTTCGCGCGATAGTGTCGCATCACCCACGGTGCAATGAGAACGGGTTCGTCTTCCATGTTGGTCAGCAGTTCATAGCATGATCGGCGCTGCCCTTAAAATGCCACCGCAGCCTCACGATTACCATGTTGCGAACACAATTCAGCGCAGCGTAAGGTCCGATCGCTTCACATCGCAATCAATTCTCGAAGTGGAGCTTTGTTTGTCATCACGGGGGATGGTTAGGGTCGAACAGGTTTTGTCGCGAAGTTTTTGATCGCCCGCATTTTCCGTCCGAGCAATCGACGCAATTCCGACATCGAAACGAATACCGTCGCCCAGCACAGCCTTGTTGGGAAAGAAATCGCATGTCCACATTTTCGCCCCTGCGCCGCAACTTCATCAAGACCGGCGCAGCGCTGAGCATCGGCGGCATCGCCGCGCTCGGCAGCGTGTCCAAAGCAGCAGCGGCCACTCAGAGCCACAACACCGCTTCGATTTTCGATTTCGGCGCCGCGGGCGACGGAGCGACCGATGACAGCGGCGCCTTCAAGGCGGCACTGTCCTACGCAGCATCGCAAGGGCAGATGGTGATCGTGCCCGGCCTGACCTATGCAATCAAGCAACCGATCGCGTGGTATTCGAGCGGTGATGTCGGCAAGCCTTGGGGGCTCATTTGCCAAGGCGCAACGCTCGTCTCTGAGATCACGAGCGGGGACGACATAATCTATCTCGCAAGCAGCCATACCGTTCGCTACTTCCAGCTGACCGGCGCGCTCAAGATCGCGGGCAGCGGCAGCGATGGCAGCGGCCTTCATATCCTCGCGCCCGGCGGGTCGGTGTTTTTCTACAACGCGCTGATCGACGGGCTGTCGGTGGAGCGCGTCGGCGGCCACGGCCTGCTGTTCGAAGGCGATGTCTTCGAGAGCACGGTGATGAATTCCTATTTCCAGGATTGCGGCCAGAACGGCGCGACCTTCGCGCAATCAAAGGGCGGCGTTGTCTCCGCCATCACCGTGATCGGCTGCTTCTTCAATCAGAACGGACAATACGGCCTCGCCGCCACCACCTTCGACGGCACCTATGGCGGCACCACGGATGTGCGCGTCGTCGGCGGCTATTGCCGCGACAATCGGAGCTACGGCTTCTACTACAACAACGGCACCGGCGGCGCCTCGATCGAGCAAGTCGGCTTCGAGAATAACTGCCGCGGCTTATCGCCCGGCGATCCGAACGGCGCGCATGTCTATGGCCTCAACAGCATGCAAATGCGCAGCTGCACGGGCTATAACGAATATGGCGGCGCGACCTACCTGCTGCGCGGCTGGTTCTCCGATCTCGTCTATCTCGATGGCTGTGGCCAGGCGGCCGGCGGCACGATGGCATCGACCGGCAAATCGCGCCTCGTGCAGATTAATGGCGGCAGCAGCGGCCATGTCTACATGCTCGGATGCAGCGGCGGCGTCGACGTGGTCGGCGGCGCGGCCTGCACCTGGCAGGCGCAGGGCTGCACCGGTCCGAGCCCGCTCGGCGCGCTCAGCCTGCGCATCACGCTCGGCAGCGCGAGTTAACATGTCGACATGAGACGCGTGGCGTTGCTGCGGCGCCGGGCGGCCGTGGCACGCGATGAGCCAGAGTTGCGCTCGCCGCCGATCCCGGCACCTATTTCCGCTTGACCGGATTGTCCTTCGTGATCCCCGAGGTCGGCGCGTTCGTCGCGCAGCCCTTCTCGCCCGTCGCGCAATTCGGATCGCTCGGCGGATCGGTCTCGGTTCTTGGCGGCTGGCTCTTGCTGAGATTGACGGTCGGATAGTTCGCCGTGCAACCCTTGACGCCGGGGCTGCAATTGGGATTGCTCGGGTCTTGGCTACGGTCGGCGGCGAGCGCGACCGGTGTCAATGCTATGACCGACAGGCAGGTCAACGCGCTGAGCGGCGCCAGCGCGGCGAACGGACGGCGTTTCATGGCGGAGCTTCCTTTGTTCACAACGGCAATTGGTCCCCTCTCAACGAATATGCGGATCGCCGCAATCCGAATCAAATGGGCTCCGACATCCTGATCGCGTGGCGCGTGACAAATCCGTCAGGGACGGCAAAGCGGCTTTACCGGCGTGGCGGCGAAGATCATGATTGGATGAAGGCTCGATCAAGGGCCGAGCGATAGCCGCTGATGGGAGGGCGCGATGACGGCAAGCTCCGATTCCGCGAGGACCACCGCACGCGCAGGAACGCGGCCGATCGCTTGGCCCGTCTGCGTCATCGTCTTCTTTCTCGGCAATGTGCTGCTGTGGGCCGATCGCACCAATTTCAGCGTCGCGGCCGCGGCTTGGGCCAAGGAATATGGCTGGACGCC
>CAYMNX010000089.1:0-11878 GCA_964391905.1 uncultured Rhizobiaceae bacterium | reverse complement strand
CTGCTGTCGCAGAATCTGCAAGGCGGCTCAGTGCCGGACGAGACCTATATGGGCTCGCTCGGCAACGGCCTCGCCTACGCGCCGTGCTTCGCCGAGAACGAAGAGCGCAGCCCATGGGTGCCGCTCCACGTGCAGAAGGGTTTCAAGCCGACCGACAGCGCGGTAAGCGTGTTCTTCGGCGCGCGCTACATGCTGGAGGGGTACGGGCCGCGCGACACGTGGCAGGAGCGGCTGCGCCGCCAGCTCGCTGCCGGAGAGCATTTCCCGCCGCTGCTCGTACTCGACCCGATCGTGGCGCGGCTCTTGGCGGCCCGCGGGATCAACAGCAAGGACGAGCTCATCCAATGGTGCGCGGCCAATGCCCGCCTCCCGGCTCGCGAATTCTGGGACGAGCAATGGGTCCAGACGCTGATCCACCCGCTCGCGGTCGCCGGCGTCGAGCCTTTCGCCACCCGCCTCAAGGCCAAGCCCGACGAGATCGTTGCGGTGTTCGAGGCCGAGGATATCAACGTCGTCGTCACCGGCGGTGAGACGCAGGGCGCCTACCGCATCTTCGGTGCCCGCTATAATAAAACGGTCTCGATCGATTCGTGGCGTTGAGGCCTTTTCGCAAGGCTAGGCTGCCGACCATTCGACAAACCGCGGCGCAAGGCCTAACCGCGTGATCAACGGTATGGCAAGTAGGAAGCACCGAAGCTACTCTCCTCGTTCATGACATCCCCCGTGCCTCTCACCTCGCTTGCCCGTTCGGCTGGCTGCGCTGCCAAGATCGGTCAAGCAGATCTGCGTCTGGCCCTGGCGCGTCTCCCCGTGACCAATGATGCGCGCGTCCTCATTGGACATGGAACAAGCGATGACGCAGCCATCGTGCGACTCACGAATGAGATCGCGCTGGTCGAAACGGTCGATGTGTTTCCGCCGATTGTCGATGATCCCTATGATTATGGCCGCATCGCCGCGGCAAATGCGCTTAGCGACATTTATGCTATGGGCGCGCAGCCGCTTAATGCGTTGAGTCTCGTCGCCTGGCCGATAGAGAGCCTGGGCCATGATGCGCTTGCGCGCGTCTTCGAAGGGGCGGCGGCGATCTGCGCCGAGGCTGGCATCGCGATTTCCGGCGGCCATTCGATCATCGACGAAGAGCCCAAATTCGGTCTCTTCGTTACCGGGACGGTGCATCCGCAGCGCATCGTCAGCAATGCCGGCGCGCGTGCAGGCGACGCGCTCGTATTGACGAAACCGATCGGCACTGGCGTTCTGACGACCGCGGCAAAGCGCGGGCGGCTGTCGCGCGAAGGGCTTCAAGAAGCGGTGCGCTCAATGGCAGCGCTAAATAGGGCCGCGTCTGAAGCGATGGTGGAGACCGGCGTCAATGCTGCCACCGACGTGACCGGTTTTGGTTTGCTGGGCCATCTCGGGAATGTGCTGCGTGCCTCGAGCGAAGCGGCCGGCGAGCCGCTCGGCGCCATTCTCGACGATGAGAAGGTGCCGCTGTTGACCGATGTCAGGCGCTATCTCGCCGATGGGCTTTGCCCCGGTGGCACGCGCCGAAATCTCGATTTCTGCGCCCCGGCAGTGCGCTTTTCCGATCGGCTCAACGAGACGGAACGCCTGCTTCTCGCCGATGCGCAAACTTCAGGCGGCCTGCTCATCGCTGTGAGCGAAGCGCGGCTCGGCGCGTTACTGAACGCGCTGGCCATCCGCGACGTCGCGGTGCGCGCTGTCATCGGCCACATCGAGTGCGCTGATGTTGCAGGGCGTATCACCGTAAGCTAGCGCTGGCGGAAAGGAGTGGGAGTCGAACCCACCGGAGACGTCTGACGCCCCCCACCGGATTTGAAGTCCGGGCGTGCCACCGGGACACGTTTCCTCTCCTCCTATTCATCTTTGCGGCGAGCGCCCCGCCATTGCCGCTGGTTGCAGTGAGGAACCCGTGGAGAATAACTGCTCCGCCTTGCCAATCACCTCGTGTGCATCGCCGACGCGCCGCATGAATTTGATGCGGTCGAAATATTCTAGCAGGTCGATCGCGACATTGCGCCCAACGCCCGAGCGGTCGCGGAATGCCGCCGCGGTGACGCGGCGGTCGGGAGCCGACGTGGCGAGCGACGCGGCAATCTCACCCAACTGGCGAAGCGCCGCGGGGCGGAAGAAGCGGTTGGGTGTGAGCCGCACCAATAGGCCGAGCCGGACGGCCCGTACCAGCATGGATTCGAGTCTCTTCGGATCGTCGCGCAGACTTGCCGCTAGCTCATGCAACGAGGGCGGCCGCAGCGGCTGCTCATCGAGCAGCGGCTCAATGCGCTTCCACAGTGCTGCGTCGCCGGGTGCGAGCTGGGGTCGATGCTGCGGCAGATGGACGCCGCCGCTATCTCGGAGCACCGCGCCCTCTTTCACGAGCTCGGCGATAACCGCGAGGGCCACCTCGCGAGCGACTTGAATCGGCGCTCCAATGAAGACGCGATCATCGCTTGGGCCCATGGCGTTCGGGCTGCGGCGGTGCCAAAGCGCAAGCTGCTCCAGCGCCACCGACTTGAGCCTCTGCCATTGCTCCGGCAAGAAGCCGATGCGCGCATCCTTGGTGGAAACAATCTGCAGCGTCGCCGCGGCAAGAAGTTCGTCCACTTCGAGCGGTGACAGGTTGCGGTTGCGTGCGAACTGATCGAGATCGAGCCCCCCTGGAGCGCGCGCGAGGAGCTGCGTCAAAGCGGCAGCATGATCGGGAATCTCCATCGCATGGAGCCAGGCAAGGCGCTCCGGCCGCGCGCGGCCACGCCGTGGCGGAAAGATGTCGATGACGATCCCGCCTCCGATCGTACGCTGTGCCGATTGATCGCGCAGAACGAATCTGTCCCCGTGCACCGCGGCCGATGGTCGATCGAGGGCGAGCTGAGCCAATCCTGTATCCCCAGGCGCAACCGAATTCGCTTCGAGCAGAGCGACGCGTCCCGTTATGTCCGCGGCGCCGAGATGGACGTGGACCGGCGTCCAATGCGCCAACGCATGCGCTTCGCTCGCCAGCACACGCACGCGTGCATCGAACTTCTGAACTGGACCTGGCGCGTCGGGCGCCACGATCCAATCGCCGCGTTCGAGTAACTCAAGCGTCAAATCGGTGCCCGTCAGGTTGAGCGCGCAGCGCTCGCCAGCACGGCCAGTTTTCGTGGCGCGGTTCTGGGCGTGCAGCGAGCGCAGCCGTGCGGCTTTATTGGCACAAAGCACACGCACGCTCTCGCCGATGGCGACCGCGCCTGATAAGACGGTGCCGGTCACGACAAGGCCTGCCCCGGCGATGGTGAAGGTGCGGTCGATCGCGAGGCGGAAATTGCCCTCTGTCGCCCGCACCGGCAAGCGTCGCGCTTGCTCCGTCAGATGAAGCTTGAGCGCGTCGATCCCGTCTCCTGTAACGGCGGAGACGGGAAGGATTGGCGCGGCAGCGAGGCCGGTCGGAGCAAGAACTTCGCGGACTTGCTCGCGGACAGTCTCCACGCGGCCGGCCGGGACGCGATCGATCTTGGTGATAGCGACCGCGCCACGAGCAATGCCGAGCAGGTCGAGGATGGCGACATGTTCGCGCGTCTGTCGCATCACGCCGTCATCGGCGGCGACGATGAGCAAGACGAAATCGATGCCGGCGACGCCGCATAGCATGTTACGGATGAACTTTTCGTGTCCCGGTACATCGACGAAGCCGATCGTGAGATCATCATCGACCCGCCAATAAGCGAAGCCGAGATCGATCGTCATGCCACGCCGTTTCTCTTCGGGAAGCCGGTCCGTATCGACCCCGGTCAGTGCCCTGACGAGCAGCGTTTTGCCGTGATCGACATGGCCCGCCGTGGCGATAATCATTGCGCGTCAGCGAGCTGTGGCAGCTGTCCGAGGAAGGTCGCTTCATCTTCGAGGCAGCGCAGGTCTAGGATGAGAGCGCCCTCCTGGATGCGTCCGATCACCGGAATCGGCAAGGAACGAAGCTTTGCCGCAAGGCGTCTCAGCTCCGCGCCGCCGCCGCGCTTCTGCCCGACTGGCCGCAGCGCAATGCCTGCGCTTGCGATGCGTTGCGTCGGCAATGCGCCGCTTCCGATCTGGCTGTCGCATGCAACGAGCTCAACCGCGACAGCCTTGCCAAGCCACTGCGCCAGCGGATCGCATAGCCGCTCCGCCTGTGCGCGGATCGCCTCGAGTGGACGCGCAAGAGAGCGCAAGGTCGACAGCCGCTCGGCGAGGCGATCGGGATCGAGATAGAGTCGCAATACCGCGGCGAGCGCGGCGATCGTCATCTTGTCGAGACGCAAAGCGCGTTTGAGCGGATTGCGTTTGATCTTGGCGATGAGATCGGCGCGCCCAACGATGAGGCCGGCTTGCGGCCCGCCCAAGAGCTTGTCGCCGCTAAAGGTGACGATATCCGCCCCGTTCCGCAGGGTCTCGAATGGGGTCGGCTCGTGCGGCAATCCGAAGCGTTGGAGATCGACGAGAGCACCACTGCCGAGATCGACCGCAAAAGGTATGCCGTGCTCGCGGCAGAGACGTGCCAGCCCGGACTCGGGAACGCTCGCGGTAAAGCCCTCGATCGCGTAATTGCTGGGATGGACCTTCATGACAAGACCGGTTTGCGGACCGATCGCGTCGGCATAGTCGCGCAGGTGCGTACGGTTGGTGGTGCCGATCTCGCGCAAGCGACAACCCGAGCGCGCCATGATGTCGGGCATGCGGAAAGCGCCGCCGATCTCAATGAGCTCGCCACGCGAGGTGGGGACCTCTTTGCGCAAGGCAAGGCTGTTGAGGACAAGGAGCACGGCGGCGGCGTTGTTGTTGACGACCGTTGCCGCCTCTGCGCCGGTCAAGCGGCAGAGCAGCGGCTCGATATGATCGTCGCGGTCGCCGCGATCGCCTTTGCCAAGATCGTATTCGAGATTGGTCGGCGCGCCCGCCACTGCCGCCACCGCCTCGATCGCCTCGCGCGGCAACACCGCGCGGCCGAGATTGGTGTGGAGCACGGTGCCCGTGAGGTTGAACACAGGACGAAGCGAAGCGCGCGATACCGCTTCAACGCGCTCGGCGATGCGCGCGTGGAGCAGGTCATCGCTTGGCGCCGGCGCCGCATTTTCGCGGCCCATCGCTATTCGCACCTCGGCCAGGACGACGCGGATTGCGTCCGTCACAGCGGACCGCCCGAAGGCCGCGATAAGCCGCTCGGTTTCCCCGCGGCGCAGCAAGCGCTCCACGGAAGGCAGTGCCGCTCGGCCGCTGAGCGGGCGATCCGAATTGACGTCACGTCCCATGATAGCCTCGAAGCCTTGGCTGAAGCATATCAACGAACCTGCGCCGACCGTCAATGTGCTTGGCGTGCATCCGCTTTTTCCGGGAAGCCTCGAAAAATCTCGGGGCGCAGACAACGACGAGAGGCTCGACCGATTTTTGGTCGAGCCGGCGACGATCATCGCTCGGACGAGCAACCTACCAAATTCTCGCGGTTTGGAAGGAAGAGGTCCGCCCGGAAAAATGGATGCAACGAGAAGCAGCGCTAGATGCGCCCTGGCTTGGCCGTCGCCTGCCGCGCGATCACGGCATTTGCTTCGCGGATAGCGCGGCCTTCGTCGCCGGTTCGTTCCAAGGATTCGTTGGCGATTTTCGCCCATAGCTCTTTCAGCTCCCGGGTTGTCGCCTTGTGCGTGTGCCTTTCGGCATCATCTGCTGTCCACGGCATTTGATGAGGCTCCTGTCGAAGCCCGTTTATGCAAAGCGGCAATAGACCATCGATCTTGCCGTCTGATGCAGCGTAGTTTCGCGACGACAGGGGGAGGGGCGCAAGTCGCATAAACAGAGCAGCTCCGGCTTTCGCTGCATCGAGCAATATTAAACATTTGTGAGATTCGTGTCCGCGCGGAACCCATCCGTCGCACGGACAATTGTGACAACAACGAGGAGAAAGCTCGGCTTTTAGATCACGCTGGGACCGTCGCCGGATTTCATATTGAGGGGGAAGAGCGCATGGCCATGATCGCCGCATCTTTTTGCTGGGTCTCTTGATGTACGTGGATAAGAGGCATGAAACCGGCCGATCGGCGCCATCCGATGTCGCGATCGCGGCGGCAAGCCTCGCGATCTTGCTCTTCGTACTGGCGGTCGTCCTCACCGTCACGCTTCGCGCGCCGCTCAAGGATGATGTGGCGTGGCTTCTCTATGTGGCGCGCGCGGTCCTCGACGGCCATCGCCTCTACGCCGACATCGTCGAGATAAATCCGCCGCTCATTGTCTGGCTTTCGACCATTCCGGTCGGGCTCGCCGCGATTGCCGGATTGCCTGTCGTGAGCGTTGCGGTCGGGATGTTCGCCGCCGCCATTCTCGGCTGCGCCTGGTGGAGCGCCAGTCTGCTGCGCGGATATTCTTTTCTCTTCCAGCATCGCATGCCGGTCTTCGCCGCCATCGCGATCGTGCTCCTTCTCGTTCCGGGGGTTGAGTTCGGCCAGCGAGAGCACCTCCTCATTGCATTCATGCTGCCTTACCTCTGTCTCTATGCTCGACGGTTGACGAGCCTTCCGGTTCGCACCCACGAGGCGGTATTGGGCGGATTGTTGGCGGGCTTGGGCTGCGGATTGAAACCCTCCTATCTCCTGGCCGTCGCCGTGCTGGAGAGCGCGGGCTGGTTCCGGGGCCAGCGTCCTCTGCGCGCTGAGACCGTTGCCGCCGCGATGCTGATGCTTGCCTACGCCATCGCGGTCGCACGCCTTTTCCCGGATTATTTCGACGCCATGGTGCCGCTCACCCTTGCTCTTTACGGCGCAAGCGATGCGTCGCTCGGCCGGCTCATTCTCGAGAGCCAGACACTTCTTTTCGGCGAGATCGTTGCAGCGGCACTGCTCGCCGCCCGCATCGGCGCATTGCGCCGTGACGCGCTCTTCTTCGCCCTGGTGATGTTCGGCATAGGCGCCACGGCGGCATGCTTCATCCAGGGAAAGGATTGGTTTTATCACCGCCTGCCCTCGGCGATATCCGTCCTGTTGTCGCTGATTTATTGGATGGCCGCCCATGTTACCGAGCAAGAGCGCGCGACACGCGGCTTGCGCCTCGCGCTTGTTGCGGCGGCGTGTGCGATCGGCGGCTTTGGCGGCGCCGCGCTCGACCGCTTGAAGCCGCAGCTTGAATTCGCGCTCGAACCGAAAGCGACGATGGAGGCACGAATCGAGCACCAGATCGAGCGCACGCACGCCAAGAGCTATATGGCTTTTTCGCAGTCGTTATCGCCCGCGTTTCCGGTTGTGAACGATACGGGCGTCGCTTGGACGTCGCGGTTCGATTCGATGTGGGCGCTGCGCGGCGCGCTATGGCAGCATCGCTTCGGGGCTCGATCGCGCTATCCGGTGGAGAAATGGATCGTTGCTGATTTTCTCGCGCGGTGCCCCGATCTCGTCGTCGTCGACGACCGCGACCGCCTCGATTACCTCCGCGTCTTGAGAAGAATGCCGGCATTCGCGGCGGCCTGGGCCCGTTACCGCTTTGTCGCCGATCTCGGCGGGGTGCGCGCTTTCAAGCGCGACCTCGACATGAACGCTATTTCGCTGCGGTCGACGATGCGCGGTCGACATGACAAGACGAGCGCCGTCGCGCTCCGTGGCACAACGCCCCATGCATGCGATACGCGGCCGGCCGGCCTGACGAGATAGGCCTTGCTCTTCAACGACTGTGCTGTCGGTCACCGTGGTGGCATGAGCCGCGACTACGGCGCGAGGGATTGGATAGCGAACAATGAGCTGAGAAGCGGCGGCGGATGATCCTCGCCGTTCTTTCCGAACCAGCGGCGATAAAGATCGGCGATAGCGCCGCTTTGGTAGAGGTAGGCAAGCGTGCGGTCGGCGACGAGGCGAAACGCCGCTTCGTTCTGGCGCACCATCAGCGCGTAGGGCTCGTAAGAGTAAAAGGAACCGCTGAGCCGCAGGCTGTGCGGGTTCTTTGCCGTCGCCATGAGGCCATCGAGGACGAGCGCGTCGGAGGCATAGGCGTCGACCGTGCCGTTTTCGACGGCGGCAAGCCCGTCCGCCGCGCCCTGAACCGGCACGATCTCGGCTTTGATAAGCCGGAGCGACAGGAGCTGTCTCATCACCCGCTCGGTTGTGGTCCCCGGCTGTATGGCGATCTTTTTGCCGTCCAGATCGGCGGGGCCGTGGATGCTCGAGCTCGACGGCACCAGCAGCTCGGTCCCCGTCACGAAGGTGAACAAGGTGAAGTCGACGCGCTGCTGGCGGGAGATCGTTCTCGTCGTCGAGCCGCACTCGATATCGATGTCGCCCGCCGTCAATTTGTCGATGCGATTCTTGGCAGTGACCGGCACATAGCGGATTTGCAGCTGCTTCAAGCCCAAGCTCGACTTGACGCCCTCGGCAATGCGTTTGCACAGATCGATGGAATATCCGCGAGGTTGTTTGTCCGGACCAAGCGACGAGAAAGGCGGCGCGTCCTGGCGGAAGCCGATAATCAACGAGCCGCGCGAGCGGATCGTCTCGAGCGTATCGGCGCGTGCCGCTTGCACAGCGCAGATTGCGAGAAAACACACCGCCAGAAAGCACGTGGCCTTCAAATGCATGCCGTCCGCCCCCCTTCACACAAGTTGTTTCCGAGGTCAATGCCGAGCGGCGATTGTCGCTTGCCTTGCCGGTCCCCGCAACCCGCATGAGCGCGGCGCCCGTTCCGCGACGCAAGCGGTGTATTCCATTATATTGACATGAGGTCGCGCGGCGGCACATCCTTTCGCCGTGAGGAGGACGGGCGATGAAAGCGATCCGCATCCATGACTATGGCGATGCGAGCCAATTGCGCCACGAGGATGTGCCGCTACCGGAGATCGGGCCGGATGAAATCCTCATCAAAATTCGCGGCGCGGGCGTCAATCCCGTCGATTGGAAAATCCGCAATGGCGTGATGCGCCAGTCACACCCGCTGCGGCTGCCGGCAATTCTCGGCTCCGACGCGGCCGGCACGGTCGAGCGCGTGGGTGCCGTCGTCTCCCGTTTCCGGCCGGGCGATGCCGTGGTCGCGCGCGTCAGCGGCGCTTATGCGGAGTTCGCCGCCGCGAAAACCGATGCCGTCGGTCGGGCGCCCAAGAGCATCCCTTTGCCGCAGGTCGCGGCGCTGCCGATCGCCGCGGGAACGGCATGGACGATCCTCTTCGACGCCGCCAATCTCAAGAATACGCGCAAGGTGCTGGTGCAGGGCGGCGCCGGCGGCGTCGGCACTTTCGTCATTCAGCTGGCAAAGCTCGCGGGGTTGCATGTCGTCGCGACCACCTCGGCGCCGAATCGCGCGCTGGTCGAATCCTTGGGTACGGATGCGGTGATCGACTATCGCGCCGAGGATTTCACCAAAAAAGCAAAGGATGTCGATCTCGTCATCGATACCGTTGGCGGCGAGACCTTGAAGCGCTCCTTCGGCGTGGTGCGCAAGGGCGGCCAGTTGCTGAGCATCGTTTCACCGCCCGACGAGGCGCTCGCGCGCGAGGTGGGGATCGATGCGCGTTTCGTTCGCAGCAACGTCACCGGAACGCGGCTCGAAGAGATCGGCGGGCTGATCGACGCCGGCAAGATCAAAGTGATCATCGAGAGAGAATTTCCGCTCACCGAAGCGAGGGCGGCGCAGCAACTCAGTGAATCGGGGCGCGCCCGCGGCAAGATCGTCCTGCGTATCGATGCGTGATCGATCGATTCGGGACGATCGCCGCCGGGCTCCGTCAGAAGGTCTCGACCCAAGGGCGAAGCTCGACTTCCCAGCTCCATGCGCTCCGCGGCTGATTCAAGACATGCCAATAGGTTTCGGCGATCGCGGCGGGATCGAGCATGCTGTCTGGCCGGTCCGTGGGCTCGGTTCGGCCCGGATTGCGAATGGCGCCGTCGATGACGAAATGGGCAATGTGAATGCCGCGCGGCGCCAATTCGCGCGCCATGCTTTGCGCAAGACCGCGCAGCGCGAACTTGCCCATGGCGAAGGCCGCCGATTGCGCATAGCCCTTGACGCTGGCGGACGCGCCGGTGAAGGCGATGGCGCCGCTTCCCTTGGCGAGCATGCGCTTTGCCGCCTGCTGCGCGACGAGGAACCCGCCGAAGGCGCTGATCGCCAGGGCGCGCTGCACGTCGTTCGGATCGAGCTCGGTGATGGGTCCGCGTGCACGCGCGCTCGGATTGTAGACGACGAGCTCGGGATCGCCGATGCGCTTGCCGAGATCGTCGAAGAGGCGCCGAACCTGATCCGGCTGCGCCGAATCGCAAGCGAAGATCTCGGCCCCCGTCTCGGCAGCAAGGGCGCTGAGCTTGTCGGTGTTCCGTGCGGCGAGGCCGACGCGCAATCCCTTCTTCACGAAGAGACGCGCGAGTGAGGCGCTGAGGCCGCTGCCGGCGCCGACGATCAGAGCGGTGGTGAAGGAAGGGGTGGTCATGGCTGTCCTCTGCGGATGGCAAGTGACGTCGAATGATAGGCACGGCCGGCCGATTTCGGCATCAGCTATGCGTGTCCGTCAATATATTGACACTCTGCGGCAAGATAGCGATATACTCGTTGACGCGGGGTGAGAGCCTTTCGCGGGGACGCCTTCGGTTGAACCTGTCTTGCAGGAAGGTCCGTCATGACTGCGCAACGCAATCCGATCAACGAGCTTCCCGCCGTCGAGGGCGAGCTCAATTATCTTGTCCCGATGGCCGAGCGGCCGCGGAACTACGCCTACGAGCCGCCGCCGGGCGTCCCACGTAGCAATGCGACGCATGAGCCGCACCGTGTGCCGATCCGCAGCGCGCGTCCCATCGCCGCCGCTGTCCATTTGGACGCTCAGGGATTTGCCGTGCTTCAGCACCGCAGCGATTTGGGCGACTTCTCCGACGAGGACGAGATCCGACGGATCTATTATCCGGAATCGGAGCGGCTGCTGAAGGAAGCGACCGGCGCCGATCGCGTGTTCATCTTCGATCATACGCTGCGCCGTCACATTCCCGGCGTTACCGACCGGCGCGAAGGGCCGCGTCAACCGGTCCTGCGCGTGCATGTCGATCACACGGCGAAATCGGGCCCGCAGCGCGTTCGCGATCTGTTGCCGGAGGATGCCGAGGAATTGCTACGCGGCCGCGTCCAGGTGATCAATCTGTGGCGACCGATCCGCGGGCCGGTGCTGGATTCGCCGCTCGCCGTCTGCGACGCCCGCAGCGTGAGCCCGCAGGAGTTGGTTGGATCGGATCTCGTCTACCGCGAGCGTGTCGGTGAGACTTATTCGGTCACCTATAGCCCCAATCACCGCTGGTTCTATCTGCCGGAAATGCGCGCCGACGAAGCCTTGCTGCTCAAGTGCTACGATTCGAAAACGGACGGAAGGGCGCGTTTTGCGCCGCATAGCGCCTTCATCGATCCGACCGTGCCGGCAGACGTGCCGCCGCGCGAAAGCATCGAGATCAGGAGCCTCGTGTTCCATAGCGCCTGAGGTCGGGCGGGGCCGGCGCGCGCGCCGGCCATGACGGTCCCTTGATCTCGCTGCTGCGCGAGACTCGGATGGGATTACGCGGCGATCTCGACCAGGGGTCCGCCTTTTTTCAAGTTGATCGACGGTTGGCTCGATGCGTCTTCCGATGGCTCTTGCAGTATGTGCAGGCTTCCGAACAAATCCTGGAGCCGCTGAATCTGGTCGCGCACGCTTTCGCCCGTGGGCGGCGCCGCGAAGCGCAGACGAACGTGTTCGCGTAATTTATCGGTCTCGATCTTGAAGGCCGCGCTCGCGGTGAGGCGCCAGTCCCAGGGCGAGCCCAGCACTTCGGGATGCTCCGCCGTTCCGATCGTGGCACGCAGCGAATAGAAAGCGGCGCTCACCATATCGCGCATCGGCTTTCCCTCATCACCCGGCGGAAAGCGA